>NZ_JBNNQX010000007.1:0-248682 GCF_050276055.1 Alkalihalobacillus sp. NPDC127517
TGATATTGATTGATTCATAAAAAATATTTTTATCTCTTTAAAAACCTTAAAACCATTGATACATTAACTTTTTCGGAGGGAGTCTCGGGTTCTCCCTCCGCTTGTTCAGATAAAATCACAAATGGCGAATGATTCTGCAATTGAATCATTCGCCATCCTCATAACTCGTTCATTTTCAGATATATTCCAAGATCTCCATTAATCACTACTCCATAAAACGTAGAATCATTAACCCCACAACAATGACTGCTACCACAATCCAGGTAATTTTCTTCCTTTGCTTTTTCTTTTCTTGATTGGCCCAGCGGTTTGGGTTAAAGCTAGGCTCCTCGCTATCATGCACGTGTTGATTGTAATGTCTCGCTTGATAAGGCTTGGCCCCGATTGTGAAGAGAGGTGCAAGAGCCATACCGGCAAGAAATCCAAAGAGATGGGCAAGGATGTTGATACCTGGGTTTACAAACGTCATCACTAACGCAATAATGGTGATGGTTATAACAAGTTGAGAATTTGCACGGTCAATGAGATCTTTGCGGGCCCATATCATATAAACAAGTACGCCAAACAAACCAAAGATGGCACCAGATGCCCCTAAATGAAGATACGTAATGTCGCCTAAGAAATACGTGGCGATATTCGCAAGGATTCCTGATAGTAAATAAATGGCTGTGAATTTCACGGTTCCGAGTATCCGCTCAATGGCAGGACCAAAGATCACGAGGGAAAATGAATTAAACACCACGTGCATTAAACCCTCATGCAAAAAGATCGGTGTAATAAGGCGCCAACCTTCTCCGAACATGACTTGGAGATTACTTCCGATCAACAAGTATAGAACCTGATTTCCAAACGGGAAGAAGTTGACCCACAAAAACAGAACCAAATGAATGGCAACTAAAATCGTGACAACAGGATAATTTTTTCTAAATGAATAAAAGCTTTCGTTGCGTATAAACATCGGTGCCCTCCTTTTTAAAACGAATAGATGATAAGTAGAATTGAGGTTTGTTACATGATTCACGGAATAGGTGTCGATATTATTGAGCTTTCACGTATTGAACGGGCAATGAAACGAAATGCACGATTTGTTGAGCGTATCTTAACCATACAAGAACGAGCTGCTCTTCAGAACATGTCTGACTCAAGAAAAAGAGAACATGTGGCTGGCAGATTTGCTGCAAAAGAGGCCTTTGTTAAAGCCTCTGGAATAAAAGAGGTTTCATGGATGGATGTTGAAATCTTAAATGATTGCAATGGTAAGCCAACAATGACCGGACCAATTGTTGAGACCATTCACGTATCTATCTCACATAGTCAAGCATATGCGGTTGCACAGGTAATTATAGAAGCGAAATCTTTCTGAATCAAGCTTTAGGACTCGTCTGCATATTCACTTAGGTTGTCTCATATAGTTGTAGTGCGAAGGGAAACAGCTCGTCAATTAGACGGTAATTTCTCTAATTAGCGGCAAAATGAGATGGAGGGGTGAAGGATGAAACGAGTTAGCTGGTTCTTCCTGGTGAGCGTGTTAATGATGATCATGCTTGCTGGTTGTGGTGAGAAAACACAAGAGGATGTGTTGGAGGATCTGGGAACAACCCTTGAAGAGTTGACAGGGTATAAAGCAAAGGCAACAATGCAGCTTGAAACAGGTAATGAACCTCAAACCTATGATGTAGAAGTATGGTATCAGAAGGAAGGGTTCTACAGAGTGATGTTGAACAACAAGGATAAAGATCAGAGTCAAATCATCCTGCGTAATGATGATGGAGTCTTTGTATTAACACCTGCATTAAACAAAAGCTTCCGTTTCCAAAGTGATTGGCCAAAAACAACAAGCCAAAGTTATCTATATGAGTCTTTGGTGGCTGACATCTTAACAGATCAGGAGCGCATCTTCTCTCAAGATGAGGATCATTACACATTTGAAACGGCAACGAATTATCAAAATAAGAACTTAAACAAGCAACAAATTCAATTAAACAAAAAAGATCTAAGCCCAGTAAAAGTTGAGATTCTGGATTCCGAGCAATCTCCACTAGTCACACTTGATTTCACAGAGTTTGATAAAAACGCGACATTTAATGATGATGATTTTGAAATGGAACGTAACATGACAGGGGCACAATTATCAGAGCCAACGCTTGCTAGCGGTCAAGAAGATGAGATGGAAATTCTGTACCCAATGTATGTACCTGATGGAACAAGTGCTTCTGCTTCAAAAGAAGTAGAAACAGAAGATGGAACAAGTTACGTTCAGGAATACACTGGTGACAAATCGTTTACACTCATTCAGTCTCAAGCAGATGCTGTGCCAGCTTCAACAACTGCTGCGAATATGGCTGAAGGGCAGCCGGTTGACCTAGGATTTACAATTGGCGTACAAACGGGAGATGCATTAATTTGGTCTCATGGTGGGTCTGAGTTCTACCTTGCTTCCTCTGATCTTGATTCAGAAGAAATGGCAAGTGTGGCCCGCTCCGTATACGGCACAACTGAAAAATAAATCAATGAAATAAGGTAACAGTGACGTACATTCCAACCTCATGGCATGTGCGTCCTTTTTTTATTTTTGTATGTGATCCCAAGTGGACTGGAGAGCATGAATGGTTATTTTTTGTTTTGAGAGGTGTGACACGATGAGAACAGTTAAGAGATGGGTGACTGCTTAACAGGAATCATGATTCATGAATTGAAATTGACAGGTTGTGTCGAAGCCATTCATAATCTAATTATCCAAGAGGATGAATGATTAATGGAGAGTGACCAAGATGCAAGCTGAACAAATGGATCCCTATTATCGTGATACCTGGGTGGAAGTGAATCTATCCGCCATTGAACAAAATGTGCGCTCGTTATCGTATGTTTATCAGAAGCAGGAAACAACCATTATGGCTGTAGTAAAAGCAGACGGATATGGTCATGGAGCAGTCCCTGTGGCAAAAGCCGCGATCGCCGGGGGTGCAACCTTTTTAGGTGTAGCCATATTAGATGAGGCTCTTGAATTGCGTGAGGCTGGAATCACAGCACCAATCCTAGTACTTGGGCGCGTCCGGCCAGTCGATGCGTATGTTGCCGCGAAGCATCACATTGCTGTGACTGTGTTCTCAAAGGAATGGCTAGTTAATGCTCAAGAAAAATTAGATTCTTCAATCCCTTTAACAATCCATGTAAAGTGTGATACCGGAATGGGGCGCCTTGGAATGACGGACCCCATCGAAGTAAGAGAAATGGCGAGAATGATCTACGCTTCAAATACCTTTTATCTTGAAGGAATGTTCACTCATTTTGCTACGGCGGATGAGCTGGATACTACGTATTATCAGGAACAATTTAAACTGTTTCAGCAATTTGTCCATCAGGTCGAGAAAGAGAACCTTTCCATTCCACTAATCCATTGTGCAAACAGTGCAGCAGCATTACGTTTCCCGGAGCGTGCCTTTAACATGGTGCGATTTGGAATCTCTATGTATGGGCTAAGCCCGTCTCCTGAGATCAAGCACCAGCTACCGTTTCCCCTGGAGCCTGCTTTCCAGCTCAAAACAAGGCTCGCTCAAGTAAAGAAGCTTGAGGAGGGAAAAGCAATAAGCTATGGCGCCACATATGTGACTGAACGAGATGAATGGATCGGTACCCTGCCTATTGGCTATGCGGATGGTTGGATCAGAGCGCACTCAACAAACGGAGGCACTGTTTTAGTGGATGGTGAAGAGCTTCCTTTTGTTGGAAGAATTTGCATGGATCAATGTATGATTCGATTGAATTCATTAAAGGAAGAAGGAACAATTGTAACCTTAATTGGGCATGATCATGGTAAGGAAATGTCCATGGATACTGTCGCACGAAGGCTTGATACCATTAACTATGAAATTCCTTGTATCATAAGTAAGCGGGTGCCAAGACATTATTATAAAGAGGGCAAATTAATCTCTGTTAAGAACCAAATCTAAAGAATATGTATATCCAAAACTCGGTAGGGAATGATTTCTAACAAGAATATCTTAAAAACCTTTCCAAAAACCTCTTTGCAATCCATACACTCCAATGCTATGATAAATCTTGAGTATAAAAGGTAAAAGCAGTAAGCTTGTTACCGTCGAACGGCAGAGTGATTTTTGTACAAGGCGTTTTATGGTGGAGGTTGATACGTTTTATGAAGGATCAACAATTTAAGGATATTACCGTTACATTACCCCAACAATTGTTAAACGAGGTGGATGCATTGTTAGAACAGGAAAACCTTAATAGAAGTGAATTTATCTCTAGAGCAACTAAAACGTATATCATGGAAAAACAACAATCCCAAATTCGCGAATCGATGCAGCAAGGTTACATGGAGATGGCAAAAATTAATCTGACAATTGCATCAGAGGCTTTTCTTGCGGAGGAGGAAGCGGATCTAACCCTTGTTCGTTTAGTAAGTGGGGTGTAGCATTTGATTGTGAAAAGAGGAGACGTATATTTTGCGGACCTCTCACCGGTGGTAGGTTCCGAACAGGGCGGTGTCAGGCCTGTTTTAATCATTCAAAATGATATTGGAAACCGTTTCAGTCCTACTGTAATTGTTGCGGCAATTACAGCGCAAATTCAAAAAGCTAAATTACCGACTCATGTTGAAATTAATGCGAAAAGGTATGGATTTGACCGCGATTCGGTTATATTATTAGAACAATTACGTACAATAGATAAACAACGTCTAACTGATAAGATTACGCATCTTGATGAAAACATGATGAATTCAGTCAATGAGGCATTATTTATAAGTTTAGGTTTAGTTGATTTTTGATTCGACCATTTGAAATCCCCCTTTTAAGATAGTGGGGATTTTTTATTGTTTGGGGCAAATTGATAGAATTTAGGATAGTTTCTCTTTGCAACAAAAGCAAACTCATGGAATAATGAGGACAGAGACTATATTTGGAGGATATTCTATGCAATCGACCGCAATTTCCTATCTACAAAAGCATCAAGAGCGAATCATCAGCCAATGGGATCAGCAATTATCAGCATTGCGCAGTGAGGTGGAGATCAAAGCCTCTCTTGAAAAAGCCGTAGAGCATACAAATCAAGAATATATGACCTTAATTCTTCAAACAGCTAGGCTGAACGAAGAAGACTCTTTAGAAGGGTTAAGGCAATTCACTGAGCAGTATATTCAATCTGGACGGTCGCTGACTTACTTTACAAAAGCACTTCAGGGCCTTAGAAAAGCGTTTCACCAACAGCTTAAAGATGTTCCACCAGATGGGGCGGACGTCTTAGATATTTATAGTGAACTAAATGAATGGATCGACAACATGAATAATTTTCTTGTATCTAAGTACATTGAGTCGTGGGAAGATACATTAGAAATGCAAAAGCTTTCCTTACTAGAATTATCGGCACCTCTTATCCCTGTATTTGAAGGAATAACGGTTATGCCTCTAATCGGCAGTATTGACACGACTCGAGCGAAGTTAATCATGGAAAACTTATTAAATGGAGTCATTAAAAATCGTTCTAAGGTTGTCTTGATTGATATTACGGGTGTACCTATTGTAGATACAATGGTAGCTCACCACATTATTGAAGCTTCAGAAGCGGTAAGACTTGTCGGAGCAACGTCGATTCTTGTGGGTATTCGCCCAGAGATCGCACAAACCATTGTTAATCTAGGAATTGACCTAACGAAATTCCCAACTAAGAGTACGCTGCAAAAGGGAATGCAAAAAGCGCTTGAAATGTGTAATCAAAATAAGATTGAGATGTAAGCTGGAGGTATAGGGGTTATGAGAATTCCAATTTTAAAACTTGGAGAATATTTACTAATTAGTATACAAACTGAATTAGATGACCAAACGGCTCTTCAATTTCAAGAGGACCTCCTCAATAAGATTCATCAAGAAGGATCCTCAGGCGTAGTTATCGACCTTACGTCGGTAGATATGATCGACTCCTTTATCGCAAAAGTTCTAGGCGATGTCGTCGATATGTCAAGCTTGATGGGAGCAAAAGTTGTCCTTACAGGTATTAGACCAGCTGTGGCCATTACGTTGATTGATATGGGCATAAAGCTCGAGGATGTATCAACAGCACTAGATTTGGAACAGGGCTTAGAGAAATTGCAACAGGAACTGGAGGGTTAGATGATGGAAACCCAATCCTGTGTTGAAGTAAAAAATGAATGGGGAATCGTTGCTGCAAGACAGGCAGGAAGAACCCTTTCAAAGGAGCTTGGCTTTGGAAATGTAGATCAGGCCAGGATTACGACAGCCATCTCAGAGCTGGCTCGTAATATCTACCTTTACGCGCAACGTGGAGAAATTAAGATTGAGATCGTTGAAGACAAAGGAAAGTTCGGAACGAAAAAAGGAATTAAAATTATCGCAGCAGACTTAGGCCCAGGTATACCTGATTTAAGACAGGTCATGGTAGATGGCTTCACGACTTCAAGCGGACTTGGAGCAGGTCTCCCTGGTGTAAAGCGTTTAATGGATGATTTTAATATTGAATCAGAAGTAGATAAAGGGACAACCATTACTGCAACGAAATGGCTCCGCTAGGGAGGGCTAAAATGAACTATGAATTACACAGACAACAATATTGAAACGTCCTATAAAAAGATTTTAGAGTCCTATTTAGATACAGGGAGTGAGCATGTACTATACGAAGCTCAACAGTTCACAAGAACGTTGCTGGAGCATAATACGTCTCCTGAAGAGCTTGTTAGTCTGCATCGCTCCATTATGGATCAGCTATATCCAGAGCTACCTGATGACATTCAAGCATCCTTTGATTTTCTTTTGGAGGCCATGATGGGATATGGAATGGCCTATCGTGAACATCAGATCTTAAGAGATCGTCAACAGGAGCTTGAGGCGGAGATTGATGTTGCAGCTAAAATGCAACAAACTCTCCTGCCTCGTGAGGAAGTCTCTGTAACAGGCTTAGATATAGGGATTGTAAGTGTACCCGCTAAGAAAATGAGTGGAGATTATTACCACTATGTAATGGATCAACATGGAAGCATTGGGCTAGCCATTGCCGATATCATCGGGAAAGGTGTGCCAGCAGCTCTATGTATGTCTATGATTAAGTATGCCATGGACAGCTTGCCTGAGCAGCAGCTGAATCCAAGTGCACTTTTAGAGAATTTAAATCGAGTAGTTGAGCAAAATGTAGACGACAGTATGTTTGTGACTATGATGTATGGTTATTACAATGTTCAAGCTCACGAGTTTACCTATTCAGGTGCTGGGCACGAGCCTGGTTTCTTTTATCATGCCAAAAGTGACTCATTTGAGGATCTAAGCGCAAGGGGTTTAGTTCTTGGTGTCTCAAAAAAGGCCACGTACCAAGAATATGTGAAACAGCTGGACATAGGAGATATGGTTATTCTCTTAACGGACGGTGTAACAGAATGCCGCATGGGAGAAGAGTTTCTTGAACGTGAGGAAATTGTGGATCTCATTCGAAAATCAATGCATCTTGAGGCGCAGGAATTAGCTGAAAATGTGTATCGTGAACTAAGTAAATTGCAGGATTTTACATTAAGAGATGATTTAACGTTAATCATTTTAAGAAGACAGGTTTAAAGACCAACGATTTGTGGTAAACAAGGTACATTGAATAGTAGACACAAAGTCGAGACGGTTCTAACTCAAGGAGGTTGCTACATTGAATTTGGATATACGAGTCGAGGAATTAGAAAGTCAAAAGAATGTTTTTCTCGCTGGAGAAATAGATACGTATACAGCACCTAAGTTAAAAGAAACCCTTATTCCGCTTACTGAAGGGTCAGGAGCAGAAGTTGTGGTGGACTTATCTGAGGTTCAATATATAGATAGTACGGGTTTAGGAGTCTTTGTTGGAGTTCTTAAGGCAACTGACTCAAATGACAGCACGTTAACATTAGTTGGTATGTCAGAGCGTATCAAGCGTCTTTTTGTCATTACTGGTCTAGATGAAGTGATGAACATCGTTGATCGGGGGGAAGAAGCGAAATGAATGAACATCAAGTAGACCATATAGAAATGAGTATTCCAGCGAAAGCGGAGTACGTCGGTGTTGTACGCCTGACCATTTCGGGAATTGCCAATCGGTTAGGTTTTTCTTATGACGATATTGAGGATATGAAGATTGCAGTAGCTGAGGCGTGTACAAACGCTGTAAGTCACGCGTATGAAGATGGTGGCAATATCAAAATCGCCTGTGATTTATTTGAAGATCGAATTGAAATCATCATTGCCGACGAAGGCCAAAGCTTTGATAGCAAAGAGCTACAAGGGAAGCTTGGACCTGTTGATTCCAAACAGCCAATTGGTGATATGAAAGAAGGTGGACTTGGTTTATTCCTCATCAGTACACTCATGGATAAAGTTCAGATTCACGATGAGGCCGGAGTTGTATTGATGATGACAAAGTTTCTACGGAAAAATGAGGTGGAAGAACATGTCGACGGAATCTCATCATTACAGTCAGAACAAGGATAAGGTCTACGGGTGGATTAAAGAGTTTCAAGAAACCCGTAACGATGATGTCCAGCTAAAGCTGGTTAAGCACTATGAAGCTTTGGTTCGTTCTCTATCAAGGAAATTCTCTAAGGGCAGAGAGCATGATGAGGATTTATTCCAAGTCGGCATGGTCGGCTTACTTGCTGCATTGCAACGTTTTGATGGAGAATTCGGTCGTAGCTTTGAGTCATTTGCAGTGCCGACAATCGTTGGAGAAATTAAGCGATTTATTCGAGACAAGACGTGGAGTGTTCACGTACCTCGTCGAATCAAAGAGCTTGGACCTAAGATCAAAAAGGCTGTAGATACGCTCACAGCTGAGTTGCAACGTTCACCTCAGCTACATGAGATCTCGGATTTTCTTGAGGTTTCGGAAGAGGAAATTCTTGAAACCATGGAGATGAGCAAGAGCTATCAGGCGCTATCGGTTAACCGGGCACTCGAAGCGGATCAAGAAGGTGGCGAGGTTACTCTTCTGGATCTAGTTGGGAAAGAAGATAGCGGGTATGAGCAGACTGATCAGCAAATGCTTTTAGAAAAAGCATTTCAAGTATTAAATGAACGAGAAAAATTAATACTTCAATACACATATTACGATAACTATAGTCAAAAGGAAGCGGGAGAGCGCTTAGGAATCTCACAGATGCATGTATCAAGACTTCAACGACGTGCATTAGAAAAACTAAGAGAATCGATTCGCGTGGAACCGTCTGAGATTTTGTAATGGTTATGTATACGCAAGACCATCACATTGAAGTCGCTGTCTTAGAACGATCAAAGAATAACGGAGAGTATTGCGGAGATGCTCATACGATTATTAACACAGATGATTATGTGGTATGCACCGTCATTGACGGTTTAGGAAGTGGAGAAGGTGCAAGCGAATCAGCACAAGCTGCAGCTGAAGTCGTGAAGAAAGAGCATCACTTACCTGTAAAAGAAATTGTTGAGAGATGTAACCAAGCCTTACTAAATAAGCGTGGTGCGGTCTTAACGATCGTTAAGTTGAATTTTGAGGAACGCAAAATCAGTTACAGTAACATGGGTAACATTGGATTTGTAATGTATAATCCAAATGGAACTGTGGTTCAACCGATTTCAAGAAGAGGCTATTTGTGCGGTCGAAATGAAAAGATACAGGAAAGTCATTACTACTACGATGATGGAACGATTTTTATCCTCTATTCGGATGGTGTGGCAAGTCCACCTCCTAAGTTAACCCTACTTGAGATCAATAGCTTGAGTGAAAACAACAACCGAATTTTTGATACAGCCAAATATGTAGACAATGATGATGTCACTTTGTTAATAGGGAAATTAAAATAAGCTTTTCACCGCGTGATGAGGTGGAAGGCTTATTTTATTTGCTGTCGAAGTCTATGGTAGAATAGTTTTATGGAAACAAAGGAGGGCAAGAACATGGAAGAGAAGGATTCGATGATTCAGCAGATTGCCGCGGAATTAACAGTCAAAGCATCACACGTCAAACAAGTGATTGCCATGATGGACGAAGGGAACACTGTCCCATTTATTGCGAGATACCGTAAAGAAATGACAGGTGGTATGGATGAAGTTCAGCTGAAGGAGCTGGCTGAGCGGTGGGCCTATGTAAACCAATTAAACGACCGAAAAGCAGAGGTCATCCGTCTCATAGATGCACAAGAGAAGTTAACAGATGAATTACGCCAATCCATTGAAGCAGCAGATAAGCTACAAACCATTGAGGACCTATACCGTCCATATAAGCAGAAGCGCCGCACCAGGGCAACCGTTGCGAAGGAAAAGGGTCTAGAGCCATTAGCGGAATGGTTATTTGTGTTACCAAAAACCGGAGAGCCAACAGATGCGGCAAAGACATACATATCTGAAGAACATGAAATCGAAACAGTCGAAGCCGCTATCGAAGGGGCGCAGGACATTATCGCTGAGTGGGTGGCAGATGATGTCGACCTCAGAAGTCTGATTCGTACCAGAACGATTAAAGAAGGTAGCTTAGTAGCTGAAGTCAAGAACCAGGAAGCAGATGAAAAAGGTGTGTTCGAGATGTACTACGATTATTCCGAACCTCTTAAGTCCATTGCGCCTCACCGCGTATTAGCTGTAAACCGCGGAGAGAAGGAAGGCATTCTTAAAGTACGTGTGAGTGCTCCAGATGACCGCTTAACAAGTGAACTCGTTCGCAAGACGATTCGTTCATTTGACTCTAAGGCAATACCATATGTAGAAGTTGCGGTCCAAGACAGCTATAAGCGTTTAATCCAGCCTTCAATTGAACGAGAAGTGCGGAATGAGCTGAACGAAGTGGGAGAAGAACAGGCCATTCATATCTTTGCTGAGAACCTGCGTAATCTATTGCTTCAGCCACCAATGAAGCAGCAAATTGTTCTTGGTGTGGATCCGGCATTCCGGACAGGCTGTAAGCTGGCCGTTGTCGATCATACAGGGAAGGTACTGGATATCCGAGTAATCTATCCAACTCCGCCAAAGTCACAAGTGGAACAATCATCCAAAGTGGTGAAACAGCTTATTAAGCAGTTTGGTGTCAATGTGATTGCCATTGGAAATGGAACAGCATCAAGAGAGACAGAGCAATTCATTGCAGATACGATTCGTGAGGTAGAAGATGAAGTCTTTTACGTGATCGTCAACGAAGCTGGAGCGAGTGTCTATTCAGCTTCTGACAATGGGCGTGAAGAATTCCCTGATTTACAGGTAGAAGAGCGCAGTGCCATCTCCATTGCCCGGAGACTTCAGGACCCACTTGCCGAGCTTGTTAAAATTGATCCGAAATCAGTAGGGGTCGGTCAATACCAGCATGATGTGTCTCAAAAGAAACTAACAGAATCCCTATCCTTTGTTGTAGAAACCGTTGTAAACCGAGTAGGAGTGAACGTGAACACCGCGTCCGCTGCGCTCCTGCAATACGTAGCAGGCTTATCAAAAACGGTAGCCAACAACATCATCAAAAAGCGTGATGAAGAAGGCCGGTTCAATAGCCGGGCAGAGTTAAAGAAAATCCCGCGTTTAGGCGCAAAAACATACGAGCAATGTATCGGTTTCCTGCGTATCCAAAATGGCAAGCAGCCACTTGATGCTACTGGCATTCATCCAGAAAGCTATAAGGTCGCAGCGTCTATTCTGGAGAAGGCAGCCATCCCGGCGACGGATATTGGCTCAGATGTAGCGAAGGAGCGATTGCAGGCAATGAATGCCCAGGCCTTGGCTGAAGAGTTGAACATTGGCCTCCCAACCTTACAAGACATTATTGACGCCTTTATCCGTCCAACACGTGACCCACGTGATGAAGTAGCCAAGCCACTTTTAAAACAAGACGTTTTGAAGATGGAAGACTTAGAACCAGGAATGGAGCTAGAAGGAACGGTCCGTAACGTTGTAGACTTTGGTGCCTTTGTAGACATCGGAGTGAAACAAGATGGACTCGTTCACATCTCAAAGCTGACGAAACGGTTTGTTAAAAATCCAATGGATGTTGTTGCAGTTGGAGACATCGTTACCGTCTGGGTATCATCTGTGGACGTCCAAAAAGGAAGAATTGCTCTAACGATGCTTCCACCAGAAAACCAAACCCTTTCTTCTTAAAAAGACGAAAACCGACCTGAAGCGTTCAAGGTCGGTTTTTCAGTATTTTATTTCTGTTTCTCCCCGTCCTTCTGTTGATAATAAAACCAGCACTGGTTCAACACGCGGAGCTGATACTTGTTTTTCTCGACGAATGCACGTTTCAGTTGCTTCTTTAACCAGTTAGGCATGATTCGCCAACTCCTTCGTTCATATGATAATATTATCTACTATATGCAAAGCAGTTTGTCAGTGTTTCCTAAAAGACAAACGAAGAGACGAAAGGATGAAATCCAATGCGCGAGCAAGACCTGCAGCAGCTCGTGGAAGATCTGTCTAACACATACTTCAAACGACCTTTCCTGCACAAAGCCCGCTTTAACCCAAGACTCCGAACCACAGGAGGACGGTACTTCTTACGCTCACATGACATCGAAATCAATCCTAAAATGCTTGAAGCCTTTGGAGAAGAAGAACTCGTTGGCATCATCAAACACGAGCTGTGCCACTATCACCTGCACATCTTAAAAAGAGGCTACCAGCACAAGGATCAGGACTTTAAACAGCTTCTTGCCAAGGTAGGTGGACTTAGACACTGCCAGGTCATTGAAGGAGCCCAAAACACCCCAAAACAGCTACATACATACGAATGCACAATCTGCAAACAAACCTACACACGAAAACGCAGAGTCAACACCACTCGCTACGCATGTGGAAAATGTAGAGGGAAATTAAAAAAAGTTTAAAAAAGATATTGCTTGGACCACTTGTCTATGATATATTATAGAAGTCGCCAAAACGGCAAACATGTTACATATTCCACAGTAGCTCAGTGGTAGAGCAATCGGCTGTTAACCGATCGGTCGTAGGTTCGAGTCCTACCTGTGGAGCCACGGAGAAGTACCCAAGTGGCTGAAGGGGCGCCCCTGCTAAGGGTGTAGGTCGTGTAAGCGGCGCGAGGGTTCAAATCCCTCCTTCTCCGCCATTTTATTTTAGTAAGTAGGCCCGTTGGTCAAGCGGTTAAGACACCGCCCTTTCACGGCGGTATCACGGGTTCGATTCCCGTACGGGTCACCATTTCTGTGAAACCAACCGAAGAGATTCGAAGGTTGCCACAATCAGCATTGACAAAGAGAAGCAAAGAAATCTGAAGCTTATCTGCAGTCAATAACGAAGAGAAGCAAGGAGTTTGAGGACACAAGTTTTCGAAAGAAGGAGCGTACCTTAGTACGTGACTGATTGAGAATAACGCAGTGGACGAAAAAATCCGCCGCTTATCTGAAGTTATAATGGAGGATTAGCTCAGCTGGGAGAGCATCTGCCTTACAAGCAGAGGGTCGGCGGTTCGAGCCCGTCATCCTCCACCATTTTTTCTTGAAGTAAATATTGGTCCGGTAGTTCAGTTGGTTAGAATGCCTGCCTGTCACGCAGGAGGTCGCGGGTTCGAGTCCCGTCCGGACCGCCATTATCTTATTATCTAAATACGCGGGTGTGGCGGAATTGGCAGACGCGCTAGATTTAGGATCTAGTGTCTTATGACGTGGGGGTTCAAGTCCCTTCACCCGCACTTTTCACAAAGTGCTTTTTTTTATGCAACAACGAGCGGTTGTGGCGGAATGGCAGACGCGCTAGGTTGAGGGCCTAGTGAGGTTAAACTCGTGGAGGTTCGAGTCCTCTCAACCGCATCCCAGTAGTACCAAGGCTTTTGGAGCTTTGGTACTTTTTTATTTTGGGATATTATAGGAGAATAAAGGCGGATTCTTTCCACTTTCTTTCCGAGGGGGTTTTAACTAAATATTTACATACTGCTTTAATGTTCGGAAATTGATAATATTAACACACACCGACTAAATATTTTTAACCGGTGTGATAGCTAAAATCTATAGAATCTTATTTTCGATTTTTTCGTTTTGAAGATTTTCTCTGCTTGTTAATACTTTTTTTCTTATTTATAGTTTTATTTTTTTTTATTACTTTTTTAGGTTCAAAGATCAATTCATATGTAGGGGTTAGTCCTAAGTGAATGTAATAAAATCTTCTTGTTTGGTAAACTAGCTCTGAAATGTTTATGAGAGTCTGAAATAATTCCCAACAAGCCTTTGTAAAATCTATCAAAGAGAGAGTAGAAGTTTCACTATTTTTTGATTTTGTGGAGGAGAATTGAATTATTTGTTCTTTAACATCTATATCATATGAGTTGTGTCCAATTGCATTTCTTAATTGATTACTGATTGTAGGATATATCAATTCATCAAAAATTTCAGATCGATCTATAAATTCTAATTTCCCACCTTTACTGGTATTTTGGAATTTTTCTAAAGTCTTAATATCTTTTCTTTTGGATTTCATGATTTGATAGTTGTTTCTATATTTCAAATTGTTATATGCAACTACGATATCAAGCAACTCAGTTACAAGTTCAAAAATGTCGACATAAAATTGTTTTAAATCTTCAAATGAAACTGTTGTAATGCCTTTTTTATTATAATCAAATTTAGTATCTTGATAAAAATCCAATCCGAAAACAGGAATCATATATTTGAATTTCTGATTAAATTGATTAATCGACTCAAAAATCTTTTTTTCATATAAATTCATTGATCCAGAGAAATGTTTCATTAAATCTATTAATTCACTATTTTGATTTTGGTAAAGTAAACTTATTTCGTTTCTAATATTTTCGGTATGAACATTAAAAAACTCATCTTTTAATATATTTTTCATTGAGAGTATATTAAGCTGCCTTATGGAGGTAAGGAGTTGTATATCGTTATTAAAAGGATACTGCTTGTTTGTGATTTTTTTTCTCAACTCCTTTTTTAGATAGTGATAATTTTTATTGAACCATAACTCATTTATGCGTCTATAAGTTGGCCATTCATTTTCTATAATCCATAGATACGTAGATACTTTCTCACGAAATTCCATAACAGAATCTTCCATAGTAATTGTACCGGTTTTAAAGAAAGTAGGTAGCATAGTTTCTGTGTGTGTGAATTTTTGTAATTTTTCTGTTAGCAATTCTCCGGATGCTTCTATATAATAATCTGAGCTTGTATTAGTAACTTTTATTACATTCTCTAAAACTAGATGTGCCGTAATGTTTATTTGATCTTGATACATAGTACCTGTTATTAAAATGCCACATTTTAGACAGTTAAATCTAACAGGATGACTATCTAGCCACCCCACTTGTACTCTAACTAAAGTTCTTGCCTTACAAACTTCACATTGATAATTTCCACGTATTGTAACCATTTTTAAACTCCTCTAACTATAAATTGATGTCAATCTTATGATTTGCAGGAAGCTGTCTGAATAAATATATTTAAGGATTTATTATAAGAAGTCGTCTAGTTTGTCAGCCGTCTCTTGTTGCTTATTGGGATAAAGATGACCATAAACATCAATTGTAGTTTTTATAGAGGCATGACCTAATCTTTCTTTTATGGTTGCGTAATCTTCTTTTTGATGGATTAGTAGGGCAACGTGCGAGTGTCTCAAATCATGAAGTCTAATGGGTTCTAAATCGCTCCCTTTACAAATTGTGCGTATTCTTCGGCTGAATATATCTTTTGTGGGAGGGACGTCTTTATATTGAAATACGTGAGTTTCATTTGAATGAGACATTCCGAGTAACCTAAACAATTCTATTTGTTTTTGTTTCCATTCGTCTAATAATAATAAAAGCTTATTATTAATGCTTATTCTTCTTATAGAACTTCTTGTTTTAGGTTCAGAAATTACTAACTGACTTCTATTGTAAGAGAGTGCTTTATAGACATTTATTTCTCTTCTATAAGTGTCAATGTCATTCCAGTTTAATGCGAGCATTTCCCCACAACGCATTCCTGTTAAAAATGCTGTAGAATAGAAAGCTTTAAAAAGAAAGTCTTCTTCTTTAATCAATGAAAGAAATAATTTAAACTGTTCGGGTGTCCAAAATTTCATTTGTTTTGTTTGCTTTTTTAAGCTGGAGACATTATCAGCAGGATTAAAAGACATTGCATTTTCTTCAAGAGCCTGTTTGAATATCCCCTTTAGGATAACCATAATATTATTGATTGTTTTATTTGCCATGCCTGATTCAATCAACTTAAGTTGAAATTTACGTATATCACCTACAGTTAAACTTCGTAAGTTGCTATCAATAAAATAAGGTGTGATATGCTTTTCTACAACATATTGAGTCATAGAAGACGTATTTTGTTTAGTGTGTACTTTACGATCTTCAAGATATATATTTTTAACAAATTCAAAACTTAGCTTTCTTTCTCCGAATATTTGTTTAGTATTGTAAACGTGATAAAGTTCATCCTCATAAGCTTCTGCTTCTTTCCTGCTGTCAAACACTCTTATTTTTCTTCTTCTGTTACCAGTTACGGGGTCTTCCCCTAAACTTACATCAACTTTAAATTTTCCATTGTCTAATTGTTTAATAGCCATAAAAAAAACCTCCACAAGTTTTATTAAAAATATACCCAAGCAATTAAACAAGGGTATAGTGATTAATTAATTTTCTTTTATAGAGGAAAGGTATTCATCAACAGATATTACAGCATTTTTGACCATAGTTTTTAGAAGATTTTTGTCATCATCTGAAATATGTGATGATAAATATTTTAATTCCTCAAAAGTTAATTCGGTTAAAACTTCATTAAAAGGGTCAGTTAATGGGTTAGCGATTTTAAAACTACTTTCAACGTCTTCTGATTTAATATCTAATAGAAAGTCAGAAGAAATACTATATAATTCGCAAAGTTTTTTTAATGTCTGTGTGTCAGGATCTCGAATGTCTCGTTCATAAGTAGATAATACGTTTCCAGATATATTAATCATCTCTGCGGCTTTATTCTGTTTTAAGTTAGATTGTATTCTGGCAATTTTCAAACGTTGACCTAAAGTCATTTTTTTCACCTATTCCATTAATAGTCTATTAATAACATGATACCAACATAATTAGCAAATTTCTTTAAAATCAACAAAACGTGCAATAATCATATTTTAACCAATGATAATTTTTATAATCATTTAGAGTAAATTTATATAAATAAAATTTATTTATATTTTTTACGTGAAATGAATAAAATGAATTGACTTACACTATAAGGTGATTTATTATTGAATTAAGCTAGAAAAACTTATTAAGGAGGTAAAAAAATGAGTGATTTTCTAACGCCACAGCAGGTGTCAGAAATTTTACAAGTAAAACAAGCTAAGGCTTATGAAGTGATTAGGCAACTTAATAAGGAATTAAAGCAAGAAGGCTTTATGGTTATTAGAGGTAAAGTAAATCGAGGTAAATTCGAAGAACGGTTCTTCTATAACAAAAAGTCAGATCGAGTGGGGTAGTGAAAATGAACTTTAAGGAAATGCAAGGTCTTATGCAAATCGCTGTTCCTTTAGCGAAACAAATGGAAGGTGATTGGCAAGCTAGAATGAAATTAGCTTTACGTTGTGTGAAGATAAACCACTACATGAAACAGCCAATTTCAAAAGATACCATTGAAAAACTTTTAGAACATGGAGTTTCCTATAGGAGAATCTCAAAGAATTATCGAATAGGAAGACAAGAAATATCAGTGTTTGAGGATATGCAATGAGTGTGAAGGTAAACCACTTAGAGGATAAACTAGAATACTAGAAAGGATTGACTGTACATTGAAAATTACATATAGAAAAAAAGCGCACCTGACAAAGTCAGATACGCCCTAATAAAACTGTGGAAAGTTTATTATAGCGTATTCTTCTTGAAATGTCACGTGTGTGAGTATTAAGTGGACACAGCTAACACTTATTGAAACGCTGTAGCAGGGACGAATATCCGTGCTGATGGTCATATCTCTGACCTACTAAGTTGCAAGGAAAGCAACTGATAAGCGCCATGATGGATACAGAGCCGGAGCGATTTTCTTTTATACAATATTAGTTATGACGTTGAAAATAAACCGAGAGAAAACAAAAACTAATTAAAAGAAAAGAGGAATTCTAAATGAATTTAAAAGCAGGAATTAAACCGGACGCAGTAGAAACTTTTGGTACTTTGGTGTTTATGGGTCTAGCGAGAGAAAGAATGTATTATGACCGTGAGAAGGGTGAACGTACAGATAAATTGGAATCGAGAATCTATAACTTAGGTTCGAGTATTCAACAGGGACAAATTGAAGTCACGCTACCTGATTATATTGATCTAAAAGAGTATGATTTCATGAGTGAAGTTGAATTGGTACACCCTAGAATTACAGCTAGAGCGCAAGTGAATGGTACTTTTGCAAACATCATCTACACGATTGTTGCAGAGGATATTAAACCTTTGGGACAAAAAGGCTTTGATAAGAAACCGCAGGAGAACAAAGAACCAGTAGGTGCAGGAGCAGATAAAAAATAATTAGTTGATTAAGAGCGTACTAGAAGACATCTAGTGCGCTTTTTCTTTTATCTAGTAGGGTGCGAAGGAGGTAACAATGGGTTTTCGAGATCGACTTTGGAAGTATCGAGGGCATAGAATATTACCTCACATGAAAAATGGTGTGCGGAATGCTGTGGTTAGTATTTTCCTTATAGGGTTTTTAACGCCTATGTATTGGATGAATATCGGTAATTTAGAAACCATGATTAATTGGATTGATATCAGAGAATATCAATTGTTCATCAATTATAGTGAGTGGAATTGGTCGAGTATATTAAAGAGTGTCAGTATTTCTATAGTTGTTGGTCTAATTTCAATTGTAGTTGCCTATTTCTTATTACATGATTTTTATAAAGCAATTTGGCATAGACAAAAAATTGCGAGAATGTTTTATTCAAATCGCTTTGTTGAAGAACAGCGTATTCAATCAGAATCACAATGGTCAGAGAAACAGGTGAGTAAAAATAAAATCACCTACTTTCCAAGAGCGTATTATAAGAAGAAAAAGGGTCATATCTATATCCGAATATCGATGGATATGAGCCGATTTCAAGACCGTTATCTAAACCTAGGAAAGGATTTAGAGAGTGGTCTTTTTTGCGATCTCGTAGACCGAGAAGTGGAAGAAAACTTCGTGGTGTTCAAGCTGTTGTATGACGCTAGTAAGAAAAGAATTCCAATACGGGAAGTCACCGTACAGAATGGCTCAATGAAACTAATGGACGGTGTGTATTGGTCGTTTGATAAACTCCCGCACATGCTAATTGCAGGGGGGACAGGTGGAGGAAAAACGTACTTCATTCTCACTATCATTCAATCAGTACTTAAATCGAATGCCAAGATCAAAATACTTGATCCAAAGAATGCAGATTTAGCCGATTTAGAAGCGGTTCTCCCTAAAGGAACGGTCTTTTCAAAGTCTACGGGGATTCTCATGACACTTCGTAAATCCGTTGACGATATGATGAAACGATCCGAGGACATGAAAAACATGCCCGACTATCGAACAGGTGAAAACTATGCGTATCTAGGTTTACCACCTGTGTTTATTTTCTTTGATGAATATGTCGCTTTCATGGACTTATTAGACATGAAGGAACGAAATGAAGCGATGGGATACATGAAACAACTCGTCATGCTTGGTCGGCAGATGGGTTATTTTTTAGTGCTTGGAGCGCAACGACCTGACGCTAAGTATCTAGCGGATGGCATTCGTGACCAGTTTAATTTCCGAGTGACGTTAGGCAGAATGTCGGAGACAGGGTACGGCATGATGTTTGGGGATTCGGATAAAACCTTTATTAATAAGAGCGTTAAGGGGCGTGGGTATGCGGATAGTGGTACATCAACCATCATGGAGTTTTACAGTCCGTTTGTACCGAAGGGATACGATTTCATGAAGGAGATAGAGCAAGCGTCCGTTGGAGAGGTTGGCGCGTCGGCGACGGCAGTCGCCAGTGGCAACGTAGCGACAGCCTCGGAAACAAGCGTAGGGAATGAGCGCAGCAAGTGACCTACTAAACGAACCCCCCCTAGCTAACAGGGGGGTAGTAATTAAAAACAAGAAACCGAGGTGAACGGAGTGGAACATGAATTAACCGCTATGATGGATTACGTAAGAGTATCCTTCAAAACACATGATGTGGATTTGATTCTTGAAAAGGTGGTTCATCTAAAGAAAGCGTATATGCAGGAATTAGAATCAGGCTTTTATGGCTACATTGGGACGTTTCAACTCGATCAAATTAAAGTCTTCTATTCGAAGCCAGGAGATAGCCGAGGAATATTAGTCGAAATGTCAGGTAAAGGGTGCAGGCAATTTGAAACATTCTTAAAGGCTCGGAACAAAACATGGTTCGATTTCTTCCAAGATTGCTTGAATTTGAATGGCAAGTTTAGTCGAGTGGATATTGCGATCGATGATCGGAAGACCTATTTCACGGTTCCTCATCTGCTTGAAAAGGTTCAGAATGGCGAAGCTATTTCAAGGTTTCGAAAGTCAGATTTTAATGGTTCTGTCAGCATAAAGGATGGCTCGAATGGAGGAACAACCCTATATTTTGGCTCGAAAAAGTCAGAAACGTACCTTTGTTTCTACGAGAAGAATTATGAACAGGCTGAAAAATACGACATACCGATTGAGGACATGGACGACTGGAATCGCTATGAATTGAGGATGAAAAATGAACGAGCGCAAAAAGCGATTTTATCTTTGATGAAGACCAATCAGTTTTTGGATATCGCTATGCAAGTGGTGAATAATTATATTCGCTTTGCGGATAAAGATGAAGAGAAACCACGTTCCAAATGGGAAACGAGCCAATTTTGGCAGGACTTTATTGGTGACTTTGGGCGTTTAAGCCTGTTAATGAGTCCCGAGGAAGAATTTTATGAAAAGACCAAACGTTGGCTAGGCAATTCATGTGCGCCATCTATGAAAATGGTACTTGAAGCGGATCAAGTGTTAGGTACGAATCAGCTATCAGATATGGTGACCAATGCCGAAATGACCAAGAAACAAGAAAAAATGCTTGATGTGTGGTTGGGTGAAGTCAAAGATATGGTACACGCATAAATCAAGGCTCTGCATATCGTATCTGTCAACGGTAAATGTCTGACTGAAACAGAGTGAAAGGAATTTAAGGAGTTGATAGAGTATCGGAAGTACACCCTCTTGGCCGAACAAAAAAACACTTTTTTTTGTTCGCCTACCGGCTAGGGTCGCCCCCAAGATTGGGGGATGGGGGATGACTTAACCCTTGGTCAAGCTAAATTAGCTTGCAGGTTTGGACAGCGTCCAAGGTTTTCAATGGTTACCACTTTAGTTATGTATAAACAAATAAAGGTTCCATATGGGAACCTTTTAGAGAAGTTTTAACTTAAGAAGTCTTGGATAAGAGAAATAGTTATAATCGTTGTCATTAAGCTACCTAATGATGTTAATAAGACAATTTTCTTATTGTTTTGCTGCTCTTTAGGTTTTAAAAACTCATGGATTTGAAACATCCATACTGGCATAGTGAAAAGAGCTAAAAGACCAATAGTCAAATTTACACCTCCTGCTTATTTCAATTATTAAGAACATTTTACCATGAACTTCTGGGTTATGCACTGAACTTTAATTCACACGAAATAGTTAACTGTATACGATCTTTAATGAGGGGGCTAAATCGAACATTATTAGCTTGTAGGTTTGGATAGCGTCCAAGGTTTTATTATTATGAAAAACCCACACATTTCTGTATGGGTTAGGAGTCAAACATTTCGTAATGCAGTTTTTACATCCTTGTAGATAGTAAAGGTGTTAAGTTTAAGCCCTAGTTGAACAATGGTTTGCGCTAATTCAGGTCTTAATCCTGTGATTACAGAATCTACACCTAAGATTTTCAAGGTTTTACTGATATCAAAGATCTTTCCTGCTACGAACGTATCAAATGAGTAAATGCCTGAGAAATCTAAAATAAGTGTTTGAACTTCAGCTTCAGCAACATTAGGTAGGGTGACATTAAAGATTGTATCTAATCTTTGATTGTTTAAAGAACCTACTAAAGGAATGACTGAAACGTCTTCTTTTATAGGAACGATAGGAGCGGAAAGTGATAGGATTTCTTTTTCAGCAAGCGATAAATGATTTTCATGACGCTTCGTATATTTAATGCTTGTTTGTAAGATGGCTTCATCAAAGATACGTATAGTTTTGTTTGAGAGTCTATTACAATCTTTAGAATGGAAGTTACTTTCTTCACAGGTTTCTTGATATGCAAGAAGTAACTCATATCGATAGTTGCTTAAAAGTTCTATAAGATCAAAAATACCCATTCCGAGTTCTGCTGCTTCGTCTAAAATATCAAAATCTAAGGTAAAAGATTCTCCTTGTTGTGATTCATCTGTAAGGGTTAATTTAATTTGTAATAAGATTTCATTTAATAGTGTCCAATGTAATGTTTCTTCTTTTTCTGATAGGTTCTCTAAAAGGTCATTATCTGCAAGGTGAGTTTTATTGTATATTCTGGAGGTTAGCGAAGTTAGATCTTCAAACATCATATTCGATATTTCTACTGATTTCATGTACAACACCCTTATTTCAAATAATTTATATACTGACTGTTTGTTAAAAAGCTTTGAGTGATAGCAAATTATGCTATTCGAAATCTAGGGACTGTGAAATTGATGATCAAAATAATATGTAATGGCTTCTTCTGATACTGAGATGCTATCCCCCTCTCTTTTAGAAGGTCTTTAATTTTGAACACAAACCTTAATACCCTTTTGAGAAATATTTGAAACATCTTCTTATAAGAAAACAGACTTTAATTTAAATAAGGAGGTTATTTCTTTGATAAGAACGATCCTTTCATCTCTTTTACTAGTTAGCTTCTTTATAGTGACTACTTTTATAGCTTTTACTGTGATGTATATCTCGATTGAAGAACAGGTAATTCTCGGGGGAATCATTAGTCTTGTCATGATTTTTATTGTATCAAGTGTCTGCACATCGAATCTAATTCGAATCAAGAAGACAAATTTATGATGTTCATAGATGTGGTCAATGAATCAATGTTGAATGAACTATTGATTAGAAAAAATATTCAACGCCAATGGGAACCGATCTTTGATCAGTTGGCTGAGTTTACACGCCACACTGAAATAGGAGAACAAATACATGTTCATTTGGATGAATACAGTCGAGAGACAGAAGGGAGTTATGATTTCTTTTTTACTGTATTGGAATTGAAAGATGAAGGAGTGATTGAATTATACTTTCAGAACCATCTTGTCGAACACTTTCCAAGAAAGTAAATGATGAAAGGATGATGAATATATGAATAATGTGATCTTACTCAATCGTTCGAACCTAGAGGATCAATTGGATAATCAAGGTATCCTAGATGTGGCTGAACAGTTAATTGAACGAATGAAAGAACACGTACAATATATTGCAAAAGGTGTGTATGAACAGTTCGTCATTGATGTGAAAATAGTTGTGGATAATGTGTTGAAAAACATCACCGCACACTTTATCGTTCATGAAGATGAAGACGAACCATATCAAGAAGAATCAGAAGGACTGAAATATATCTTGTTTCAAGACGTAACCACTACAGATAAAGGATAGTGGTATTTTTTATGCTCACACAATATAAAACGATGGATGAACGTTTCTTAGAGTTAGGCTTTACGGTGGGAAGGGGATCTGTTGTTTATGTTAAAGAGTTAAGTCGATTGACTATGTTAGTAGTGGAGGGAGAACGTAAAAAAGGGTATACCACTTATCGGTATACCTTTTATAAAATATCTTACTTGCCTAATGGCGACCGAAAACATGAAAAAGTGTATCTCAAAGATGCTTCACCTCGGAAGGTGTTACAAAAGGTAACATCTTTTTTACGTTACATCAATGAACGCTAAAAGATGGTAAGCAATCTACTATGGTTTGTTAAGACAGTTTCTAAAAACTGAATATCTTTTTGTATTTCCACTTTTAAGTTATTGTCAACGGCGTATAAAAGGTCTTTCTTTAGCCTTTTAATCTCTTCTGTAAATAAGAGATCATCATTCTGATTAACCAATTTCCACACCTCTTAAATTAAGTTGTCTCAAATTCAAGTACCCTTTTAAGACCATTTCAAACAAATCTGCGAACAGGAAGGAGTTTATCAATGAATATATTTAAACGAATTAAAGGTCGAACACAAAAAATTAAAATTCCACAGAAGCGAAAAAGTCCAATGAAGAAGGATCATTCAAAAAGGACTGCTTTAGCTGTTTGGTCACTTTTAGGATCAATCGTTGTTCTATCCATCCTTACAATCCTACTATCGGTCAATACAAGATCAGGATTAAATATAACAAACGCTATGTTGAATCAAAAGGAAACCGAAGTTAAGGAAACCATGTCGCAGCCGTTAGCCGAACAATTTCTATCGGGGTTCATCCCAACCTATATCAATGTAAAGAATACGAATGAAGCGATTGAAAAACGAAAACAGAATCTAAAAGAATTCATGATTTATTCAGAAGCCTTTCAAAATGAACGAAATGAGTTCTATCAGTTATCGGATATTCAAGGAGATCGAATATTAAAAAGCTATTCCCTTTTTAATGTAACGAAGGAAGATGAAGAAGAAGCTTTATTTGAGTACAAGGTGACATTCACGAACCGCATCCGCCATGAAAAAGAAGTGGAAATTGAACAAGAGGAAAATGATGATGATGACGAAGACAAAGAGCCTGAAACCGAAACGGTGACAGAAACAGAAGAAACCGATCAAACCCTACTATTAAGTATTCCTGTTCAATCGCTGGAGAATCAATTTGCGGTATCAGGTGTGCCGTACTTCTCCGAAGTACCAACAGTGAAAGGAGTGATTGAAAAGGAAGAAGAAGAAAGAGCCGAAGTCTATACAGGGGAGGAAGTCGAGCCGATCCATACGTTCTTAAATACCTTTTTTACTCGGTATGCGTCGGAGCCGAAAGAGGAATTAGCATACATGATGAAAGAACCAACGAGTTTAAATGGAGTGTTTAAACTAGATGAACTAACGAGTACCCATATTGTTGAACAAGAAGAAGGCTATCAGGTATTCGTGACAGTCTTGTTTAGAGGTGTCGAAACGAATATTCCATATATGGTGAATATGGAATTAGACCTCCAACGTCATGAAGGAAATTTCTTTATTGAAACCATGCAATACCAATAAAAAATAGGAGTGATTGATATGAAATTTATGGATTTAGTTGTATTGGCTAACTCGAACGTACCAGATGATTTACCAACATTAAATGTGGTTGAGAATTGGGGATTGACTGTTATTCTTCAACTGATTAGCTTACTTGTTTTTTTCATGGTAGCTAAACACTTTGCTCGCTTTAAAATGGGGGGCATTGTTATGACCATGATTCTTGGTGGAGTAGTTACCTTTGTGGTTCAAAACTGGTCACGAGTAAGTGAATGGGTATCAGCGTTTATTGATACATTCTAAGGAGTGTGAGCGACATGAGATACGTATTTAATTACCGAAAAGCCATGAGAGAACCGAAACAGGTTCAACAGCTAACGAAAGAATATAGTTTACCTTTTGCCTTTCAGTTGATTCATGTAATCAACTTTTTTTTATTCTTCTTTATCGTCCTAGGAGTAGGCTTACTCATTCGCATGGGATTCCCCCATGCGTTTGGGAAAAGCTTTCTCGTTTTCTTAATTGGTATCCCTTTCGGGTTAACCGTTTTGGTAACCAAAATCAAACCCGAAGGGAAAAACCTTTATCTCTACTTTTTAGATGTCGCACGATATTATCTGCAAATTAAGTTGCCAAAGAAACGGTTCTGTCAAGATCATGAAGTGCAATGGATGGACGAACCGCAAACATTTAAACCCTGTGTAAAGGTGGTGCAATCCAACTATGAGTATGTTAAAAACACCGATGAAGACGCTACGGAAGAACTTACTATTGACGAAAACGGGCGACGTGTGGGGGTATTATCGAGTCAAGAGTCAATCCATTCCCATGCAAAATAAGAAAGTCGTCAACCGCTATAAAAAGAACTGGAAAGCCTACTTTGAAGAAGTAACGGAGTATAAAGATGTTCACTTGATGATGTACCCACAAGATTATCAACTAGAAGAAAAGTTTGATGATCTGAATGATGATCTAGCAGACGATTCCAAAGAAATGGCAATGTACTACACCGAAGAAACCCAGCGCATGTTGAATCAACGACTAGGTAATGTCACAAAAAATGACTTTATTATCGGTGTTCGCTTACGGTCTGATTTGGTGAATGTGGACGCTGATTTAAAAGAGAATATGATGTCCATGTTTTCAACAGCAACAGACACGATCATCAATTTATTAGGTTGGGAACAAGATGTATCCGAATCCTTTTTTAAACAATTTAAAGAAGCCGAAGAAACCATGGCAAATGTGATGATGATGGTTGGTGGTGTCAGACTGTCCGAAGAAGAATTGATCTATGTGAATCGATACAATTTTATCCGAGGGATCGACCATCAGGTCGATGAAGAAATGAACAAAACAAGTGTGAATGCCATTACGGACGCATTGATTGATCCAACCTCTACGGGTGTTTTAAAACTGAATGGTGAATTTAATGAATCCTATGCTTCCTTTGTAGTTGTCGACGAATTTCGACATAACATGGCAGAGAGTGAATTGTTTTATGAAGCGCAAACGCTACCGTTTCCCGTGGAAGTACAAATGAAAATTCAAGCCGAAGGTAAATCAAAAACGAAGATGGATTTAAACATGAAGAATCAACAACTAAAAGAAACGAGTAACGAACAGAATCAGGTGGGAGAAGAAACGGATTCATCGGTGAGTACCAGTTCGTATCTTGTGAAACATTTGAGAGATGAAATTAAAAATGATGATGTGAACATGATGAACTGGCTATCCGTGATTGTGGTAACAGGAGAAACCAAAAAAGAATGTAAGAACCGAGCGAAATTAGTCATTCGTCATATGAAGTCGGCAGGAATCACATGTCGATTACCTGTAGCCGATCAACTACCGTTATTCTATAAATTCTTACCAGGGGAGCGACTGGACGCAACGAGCCGAAATTGGATACAGAAGACGACACAAGATGGATTAGCCGAAGGCTTATTCGGGGTCACAGCTGACATCGGTTCAAAAGTTGGCTTCTTCATCGGATGGATCGATCCATTCGCCAAACATACGGATTTATCAAGTGCGATTCATTCAAGTCGTTTCCCTGTGTTGTATCACATGTTTCTAGCCAATCAACAGTTAAGGGGATCAAAAACACGGTCGCCACACGTACTTATCACAGGTGACACAGGAACAGGGAAATCGTTTCTAGCGAAACTCCTATTCTTATATGTGAGTATGCTAGATGTTCGGTCACTCTACATTGATCCAAAGAAAGAGTTAAGGAAATGGATTAATAAGGTGATGAAAAATCCGCAAGTCCAAAAAGACTATCCTTTATTTGCGGAACATCTTGAACGGTTTCATTTCACCACGTTAGATTCGGAGAATGAAGAGAATTGGGGGTCGCTTGATCCGATTGTCTTTCTTCCCCCTATGCAAGCGAAAGAAATGGTACAGGTCATCTTCTCCCAAGTCTATGATTTTAAAGGGAAAGACGATATTCATACAGCGTTTCTACAAGCGATAGCCAAAGTCATAGAACGAAGACAACAAGAAGAACAGATTGGATCAATGCAGATCATCGAACTCATGAGAGAACATGAAGAACCGATTGTTCAGAAAGCAGGTGACTTTCTTCATGAGGTCGTGGCTGATAGTATTCTAAAATTATGCGTCCATGATGGATCAAATGAAGCGTTATCTCTCACAGATCGCATTAATATTATCGAAGTTGAACACTTGGATTTACCTGACGCAACCGATCCGATAGAAAGTTATACGAACTCACAATTAAAATCGAGTGCGGTGATGTTTGCGCTTGGTAAGTTTTGTGAGTTATTCGGCATGGACAAGAGTGAACGAACGATTGAATTTATCGATGAAGCGTGGGTGTTCACATCCAGTAAGCAAGGGAAGAAAGTCGAGAAGCAAATGAGACGAGTAGGACGAAGTTATGAAAATGCGCTTGTATTGATTACTCAAACAACCAAGGACGCATTAAGTGAAGAAGAATCAGGGAATTTCGGTGTCGCATTCGCCTTTGATGAACCGAATGAGCGAGAAGATGTATTGAAATGGATGAACATGGAGCCAAGCGAAGAAAACATCGAGATGATGGATAACATGTTTCAAGGACAATGCCTGTTTAAAGATTACTATGGACGCACAGCGAAAATCAGCATTGAATGTCTGTTTGAAGAATGGCAGGGCGCATTAGAAACGGTCGAAGAATCGAAAGTCGCCGTGGCCGAGGAAAAATACTTGTAGGGGGGAGGAACTTCATGAAACTGGCGATTTTAAATTCAATGGTCGTAACGAATCAAGGGTATTATAAAGCGGAAAAGATCACGCTGCTTGAAGCGAGGAAAATCATGTTTGAACATGAAACCGATTATGAAAGTTATGTGGGACACGAAGCGTCTTCACGAGTATTAGAGGAATTACTTGGTTTCCCCGTTCCGGTGAATCGGATTCGATTTAAACAGAATCGATTTCAACGAGCCATTTGTTTTAAACTGTATGACCGTTATCAAGAATATCAGCGATTAAGCAAAGAAGAATTGCACAATGTGAAATATGACTTTTATCTCCTGACACGGATCGATTAGAAAGGAGGGGCAACGTGAAACGAAAACTACTACTTTTAGGGGTGGCGATACTGCTTCCCCTTTTTCTTGTGTTCGCAACGATCGGTATAACCTATGCCGAAGATGAAGAAGAAGAACCAAGAGGGTCAGAAAATATGTCGGATGTGAATATCGAAGAAAAAGGGGGCGTGGAGTTAGACATCAAGCGTTTCCCTTTAAATCGATATTTTGCGAATAACGAAGATCGTAGCCATACTTTACGGGGCGCATTCGTTGGCTTTGCGAACCTAAGTTTCACCATTGGTACATTCGTTGTTGAAACGGTCGATAAATCAATGGAAATCATGTATTCACTTGAACCGATTGAACGATTTGCCGATCTATTAACGGGCGTAACCTCTACGGTTTATGACACGTTACAGACCTACTTCGGAGAACTGTTTTTCATTATTGCCATTGGCTATATGATTTACTTGTGCATTGTGAGAGGGAGCGTAAAGGAAGCAATCAGACGGTTTATTTTGTTGCTTCTCGTCTTAGTTGTCGGTGGGTACTGGATGATGAATGCAGGATATCTTCTTAAGAGCATGAATGCCGTATCCGTTGAAGCACAAGGCTATCTATTGGAAGCAGGGAACGGCATGATTACCATTGCCAACGGTGATGGCGTATATGCCGATACAGAAAACATTGACGAAGAAGATCGTTTGAATGGGACAGTATCCGTCATGCGAAATATCTATTTTGATTTAGCGGTGAAGAAACCTTATCTCATTGCGAATTATGGTACGACAAGCGAAAATGCGGTTAATAATCATGATGATGATCCGTCCAAGCTTCCGGGTGGAAGTAACTATAATCGAGTCGATCGATTATTGTCTTTTGAATTAACTAGTGATGGGATGGACGATCGAGATGATTATGTAAAGGGTGAAATTAATGAATTAAACAATGATAACTTAGGGTCAGGAAATGTTTTCGCACAGTTAGGCATATCGCTACTCGTTTTAGTCGGTGCGGTAGGTATAGGCATTCCATTTTTCCTTTTGCCTTTCTTGAATCTAATCCTAGAAGTTCTTGCATTAGCATTAACCTTCGCTTTACCATTCGCCTTTATCATGGCGTACATTCCTACTTTCGCCAATTCGGGATTTAAAGCGATTGGAAAACTATTAAGCGTCTTCTTAATTAAGGCATTACTTGGCATTTTGGTATTGTTCGTCTATCTCCTTTGTTTTATTGTCGATACCCTTTTACCACCGAATGGCTTTGCGATGTATTTAGTGAATCTGTTTTCTATGATTATTCTCTTTTTCTTAATGATTCGAAAACGTGATTCGCTTGTTAATTTTATCACGGCTGGTAAAGTTCAATCCGTTGATAATAACATGGTAAAAAATGTTCAACGTGATGTGGTCAATCCTGCATTACAGCCGTTGCAAACAAAGATGGCAGGACTACGATTAGCTTCCTCTAAACAGGCAGGACAAGAAGTGTCTCCTTCTTCCAGTGTGAATGCGCCAACTGCCACAAGGGAACAACCAACCGCCACGGGGAAAAAAGGCGTGGCGAAAGAGGATCGCACGGCACAGACAAAAGATCATCAGGAAACCCCAACATCAGGAAGCACAGCATTCGTAAAAACGAATAACGAACGTACACCACAACAAGCGAAGCAAACAAGAGCCGAGCGAAAGAAAGAACAGAAGGAGGAAAAACGAAAAGCGAAACAGGGTCAGGATCAACAACACGTTTTAGCTCCTATGTCAGAGAAAGAGAAGACTGACCGCCGAGCCACAAAGCAGAACCTACAAACACCTTATACAACAAGAAGTAAACAACAGTCGAAGGAAGATCAAAAAGGGTTACAAGCACAGGGGCAACAAGGACGAAAAGCAAACACCGTTACGAACTTGGAAGATCATAAGGCGTTGCGTACTGTACAAAAAGGAGATTCGTCTCATAAACAACCATCAACAGAAAGGAAGCAAGACAGAACGAGCCAAACCACGATTCATCAAGACGCATTGAAACCAAAGGAACGAGAGACAAAAGCGCCTACTCAAAGAGAAGTGGAATCTAAGGGAGGACGGACAAAGCATATTGAGGAATCGTTACAGCCGAAAGAAAGAGAAAGAGAATCTAAACCTTCGGTTCAATCGTTCTCCAATCCTTTTCAAGCTAGAACAACCAATAAACATCATTCTACCAAGCAACCACATATGAACAATCAACCACAAATGACCAAGCAAAATAAAGGACTTCAACCGAAGCAGGATCAAACTAAGCAACCATCACAGACAGTCAAAAAAGATACATCATCAAAAACAACTTCAACACATGAAAAACGAACGAATGCACCATCAAAGAGTGAAGCAAGAAAAAGCCAAGATCGTACTCAACAACATTTAAACGCTATTGAAAAAGACGAAGACCGCCATAGTCGGAGAGGATAGGACATCTTAGGATGTCCTTTTTTTATAGGAAAGGAGAAGTGACATGAAAAAACTAGGTTGCCTGTTTCTGATACCTGTTGTCGGTATGGGTCTTTTATTTTTAGGAATTATGATGACCGTTACTGGTGAGAATGATTCAAGTGTAAACGAAGGTATGAGAGATGAAGAATTCACGTATGACGGTGAGTATCGATTTAATGGCGTTAGTCCTGAGATTGAGCGGTATCGACCTATCTTTGAAAAATACGCCAAGGAAAATGGAATTGAAGATCATACTGAAATCTTAATGGCAATGACCATGCAGGAAAGTGGAGGACGACTAGCGGACGTTATGCAAAGTTCAGAAAGCCTTGGGTTGCCTGTTAATACGATCACTGATCCCGAAGAATCGATTCAGCAAGGAGTTTACTATTTTTCAACCGTTTTAGAATCAGCGGGTGGTGATACAAAACTAGCGTTACAAAGTTACAACATGGGGCATGGCTTTATTGATTATGCGAAGGAACATAACAACGGGGAGTATAGTCAACCTTTGGCACAGCAATTTTCCGATCATATGAAACAACGGCTAGGGTGGAATGTCTATGGCGATCCCAATTATATTGACAATGTGTACAGATATTTAGATACGAATGAACCTGATTATGCAGGGGGAGGACATTCTGAATGGAAGCTGCCATTAAAAGAGATTCGCATAACAAGTGAATTCGGTCCACGTACACATCCCATTACAGGGGAAGTCAATTCATTCCATGGCGGTTTAGATTTTGGGTGTACCCCATCTGACGATATCCTGAGTGTGAAAGATGGCAAAGTCGTTGAAGCGATTCATAGTAATATCGGATACGGTAATTATGTCACGGTGAAGCATGGAGACCATGAGTTTAGTCGGTACGCTCATTTAACCTCAATTGGCGTACGAAATGGTCAATCTGTGAATCAAGGCGATTCCGTTGGGAAGTGTGGGACAACAGGATCAAGTACAGGGAATCATCTTCATTTAGAACATATGACCGAATTAGGACAACCGCATCATGCGAAAAAAGATCCAAAAGAAACACTAGGATTATAGGAGGTATAGGATGAAGAAGAAACTGATTGCAGGGTGTTTAGTAGTAGGAGCGTTAGTCGTCTATTTACTAATTCAGAACAGCCATTTAAAAAATGAAAATCAGATTTTAATAGAAGAAAGTCATACCGAAGATCAAGAAATCGTCGTGCCATCGTATCATGAAGAAGCGAAAACGTCTGCCCAGGCATTTATTGAAGGATACTTTGATTACCAAGATCAGCCTATCAAAGAAAACGTGGAAGACTTTGCGACAAATGAGGTGTTGAACCAACTACAGTTTGCGAAGCATGAAGAACTAGAGGGGAGAGAAGATTTACATGTAAAATCTAGCGTCGAAGATTTATCGATTTATTTCGGTCAATCGTTAGATGATCGTCAGGAATTACTTGTCTTTTTCACAAATCGAATTTCGTTTAATGATGTAGATAGCCGAGCGCAAACGATTATGAAACTAAACATGATCGAACAAGAAGGGGATTGGAAAGTGCATGAATTTTCGTTTACTCAATACTAACTTGAAAAAACAGTCAATGATCGGTAAGATAAAAGATAATAGGAAAATATATGGTAAAAAGGAGGAATATACGTGAAGAAGTTAAGACTTACTTTATGGATGATTCCACTAGCCATTATTTTGGTCGCATGTGGTGGAAGTGAGTACGATGAAGACATTGAAAGTGCAATTGACTTTCATAGAGAATATCCAATCTATATAAATGAAGAAAGAAAGGCAATGGAAGTTCGAGAGAATGCAAATATCGTAGTTTATGATGATGGTAAATATATTACTTTATCATTTATTGATCCAGAAGATGAAACAGAAGGTCGGAAAGAATCGTATGAAAAAGTCGGTAATAGCTGGAAGCAATTAAAGCAGTATGAAAGTGAACCTCTATTAAATAAGACACCAGTCTATCAAGAACAATTAGGTGAAGAATTATAGGGCTAGGTAAACTAGTCCTTTTTTTTGTGTAGATCATTCCACAGTTTTTTCACTTCATCCTTAATAATTGATTTGTCCATTGTATGTTCAGGACGCCATCCATTTTTAAAAAGTGTATAGGCATAAACTTCATTATTATTAGATGGTGTTTTAATAATTTTTATTTTCCTCATAAAAATGATATTTTGCATATTGTGAATTTCGTTTCCTACCTCGTTTCCCATCTTAATTAATTGCTTTAAACCTAAACCTCTATTTTTTCGATTTATCATGTTTTTAATAGTGCTGTAAATGATATACCTCTTTATCAATTCATCATCAGAAAATGTTGTTTTCCTCACATAAGTCCCCTCTTTTCGAACGTACGTTCTTAATATACACTAAATATTCATAAAAAATCCATAAAAAAGGAAACTTTTTTCAAGTTGATTCGTAAGTAAACTACGGATAATCAGTAAAGTTATGTATAACGGGAAGATTTAACTGTGTCACCAGTAGGTATTGAATACCATTTTTGTTGGGAAAAAGGAGATTATGTAGAATCATTACGCGCGCTTATATTAAACTAAAAAAAAGATGGTAGACAGTCAGGAGAGGATTCAAGTGGAGAATACTTTGGTTGTTCATACTTTTGGTACGAAATGTGTTGAATGGTATAGTTGTATCATAACAAGGGATATTCAGCAATCAGTAAAAATGAAAATTGAGATTGATAATCTCCTTGATGACATTGCTCATGATGAGAGTCTATTAACGTACTATGGGTTAGTAAATTATAGGCATAGTTTGTTAATGGAGGATGTTCAAAAGAGGTTAGAGGTATCAGAACAGGATATTGAACAAAGTCAGAGTGATATCTTCTTAAACTACATGTTTTATTTTTTGAAAGGACAAGAGAAATTTCATAAAGGTAAATATAAATCAGCAATTAAATTGTATAATTCAGCTTCTAAACATATTGAAAAGGTTGAAAGTAATATTGAACAGGCTGAATTTTATTATAAAGTAGGTATAGCGTATTACAGATTAAATCAATACGCTGTAGCAATGTCTTACATTGAACAGGCAAAAGATATATTTTCAATAAGCAAAGATACTTTAGAAAAAACTTTGAATTGTGATTCTGTGACAGCTTGCATATATTCTGAAACGGAAGATTTCAAGAAAGCTGATAAGTTGTTTACTTCTGCCATTGAAAAGGCTTTGGAATTTCCAAATACGTATGCCTTACTGTTAAGAGCTCATGCTAATAATTTGTTAAGACAAGACCGTTTGAATGAAGCTGAAAAATATATGGAGGACGCTATTAGTGTAACTGAACATAAATCTTCATATGTAGGATTGAAATCAATGTCGGAATTAGCTAACATTAAATTGAGATTGAACAAAACTGACGAGGGTATAAGGTTATTAGAGGAAGCAGAAAAAGAGGCTTTGAGTGTTCAAAACTATGAGTATATTGAAAGAAATCGTATAACAAGATGTCTGTATGTTTTCTATAATGAATCAATTTTAGAAGAAAGCATACAAAGTTTAATTAACAAAGGTTTTTATTTTGAGGTATTCGAAGTGGCAACTGAAATATCTAAATACTTTGAAGAGAAAGATGATTTGAATAAAACTTCGAATTATTTAAAATTGGCACTTCAAATGCATATAAAACAAATAGAACTGGGGGAATAAGTTATGAAGAAAATTTTAGTGTCTGCCGTTATATTTACAGCTCTTTTTACAGTAAGCACCGTAGGCAATATTCATTACGCTGAATCCACAAATGTTCAAACAACTTCAAGTAAAGGTGATTTTGCTACTTAATAAGTAAGATATCAACGTAAGTGCATTTAAATTAAGAAGGCTTAAGGTAATCACTTATAAAAAATAAACGCCGATTTATTTGACCTTTTTATCACAAATTCACCAGAGGTTGCATTGTGTAGTCAAATAAAATCGGCTGTTTTTAACAGTGTATGTGTTCTTCTGTTAAACTATACACCGTAAAACTGTAATAATCAAGTTTTATTTAATGGAGAATTCTTAGGCATTTTAACCATAGCATCACTAAAATGTACTATTTTATTTATAGCTTTGGCTTCTCTATTCCTCATAGTTTGAAACAGTTCTAAAAATTTCTGATACTCTTTAAGGTCAAATCTTTTTAACTCATGTAATTCTCTTAAAGTTACAATATCGGGACTATATATCCAGCTATAAGAAATAGAGTTAATTAAAGTTTGAACATAATAAGTTAACCTATTAATAGTATTATCTAATATCAATTTATCATTTTGACCACTATGAACAAGCATATTTCTTAATCTATAGATTTGAGTTATATCGCTCTTAAGATTACTTTTAAATTGATCAAGTTGGTTTTTTATGTTGTTGGATAGCATGATTGTTTGTGATATTAAGAAATTATTATCAACGGAATCACAGCTGAAATCAACCCACTTGTTTAGGTTAGATCCATTAGGACTAGTATTAGTGAAAATATAGATAATAAACATCTCAAACAGATCATCAGTATCATCTATATCGTATGAAGACAATTTTTCTGACAAGTAACCTCTTAACATATTCTCATTTTCTTCTTTATAAATGATTTTTATGTCATATAATAATTTTCTAAAAAAAAGCTTTAACGTTTTTCTGAAATAAAACAAGGCCATATATGGTTCGAAATTATTAATAATAGCTTCTAATTTATTTTGTTGCTCTGCACTATCGATCAATAAAAACTCAATTATACTCCATAATGACATAAAACCATGTCTCATATCATTTTGGTTTTTAGGGTAATCTAATGACTCTAGAATTTTATTAATTTCAATTTTTTGAATTAAGTTTAAATTAGAAAATTGATTAGTGCTTAAGAATTGGTCGAAATATTTTAGTTTTAAAGTGGTGTGGGTAGATTTCATTCCATTTAGGAAAATCTCTCCTTCTCTTTTTAAGGTGAAATTATCATCAATACTTATATTCAGGTACTTACAAAATAATTGGATTTTATTAACGATTTGATCTAAAAAGTTAGTTACAGTTATATTGTCAACACTGTAAATATAAAATTTAATACTATAATGAGATTCTTTATCTACTTCAAGTATATTTTTTATAACTCCACTTGCTTTTAAATCTAATAAATGACTCTTAATAAAAGAGTAGGCTATATCAGATTTATTTATTTTATTTATAATCATGTCAACGCAGTCATACGTTTGATCAGAAGAGTTGCTAACTAGTTTAGAAAAAGAATCTAAGATTTTTACGATAGCTAAGCTTTGATCAGTATGTTGGCTTTGGATATTAGTAATTCTTTGAAACAAAAAATTTTTTGAGTAATTTCTCGAATATAAATGTTCCATAAGTAAAACTATTAGTTCTTCAAGAATATATAATTGCTCACATAGAGATTTCTCATCAGTATTATCATTATTATCTATCTCAGCTTTAATTGTCCAAATAATTCCTTTAAAAAAGTCTTGATTATTAAGTAATTCATCAAGTTTTTTTAGTGAATTTTCGTTATTTATGTGATGGACAAGATTGATTAGTTTAACGAATTGCTTGACGAATTTATTTTTGAATTGAATTTTATTATTTCGTCCAATCATTTTACTTTTTTGAGCATAATAAGAGATGTTATTCATAATTTGTATACCTGAAATGTTTCGGACTTCTTTAGGCAACATTAGATATTGTCTTGTTAGTTCTTGTAACCCAACTAATGGAAGTTCAAAAGCTATCCCCTTAATCTTAGGGTTAGTCGCATTATGTATCTTATTAAAAATAAAAGATGATTTTATTAAAGCATTCATATAATCCCCACTTAATCTATTATTATAAGACGATTATACATTTTTAAAATGATAATAAATAGTTATTTGATAATCTTTGTAAAGAGGTATTCTTAAGAGATTACATTAACCTTTAATTCTCCTTATTTCTTCCAAAAGGCGTTGTTAGATTATATAATAGAGAAAAAAGAACGGGGGTTCCAATGATATATTCTAATTTAGATGTAAGTACGGATGTACCAATTAAAAGCCAAAAAGAAGATTGTTATGATAGACAAAATTTTTCCTATAACATTGCTAGAATCTTAATTGAAAGAACAAATAAATCGTGCTTAGTTTTCGGAATTCATGGCGAATGGGGAGAGGGAAAAACATCTGTAATTAATATGATTAAAGACGAGTTATCAAGGGTTAATAATACATTAATTATAGATTTTAATCCGTGGAGATATGAAGAAGAAGATGCTTTGTTAGCATTATTTTATAAAGAATTAGCTGATAAAATCGGTAATAACCTTCCTGATAAATTTAAAAACATTTTTGATAAATACTTAAAACTTGTAACTGATGCATCAGAAATTTTTGGCTTAGGTACTTTAGGAAAAGCGGTAAATGGATTATATAATCTAATTCCAAATTATGAGCTAATTGATTTCAGAAAGCATGTTGAGGAAGCTATAAAAAAATTTGATAAGAAAATAATTATAGTAATAGATGATATAGACAGATTAGAGAATAAAGAAATACTAAGAATACTAAAATTGGTTAAATTAAATGCAGATATTGAAGGACTGTCTTATATAGTTTCTTTTGATAGAAATATAGTCGCACATTCAATAAATGACGATATTGAAAAAGGAGAAAAATACATTGAGAAAATAATACAAGTTCAAGTAGATATACCAAAGGCTAGAAGTAATGATTTATTTAATGTTTTATTTAGCGAGATGAGCTTCTTATTTAATAGAATGGATGCAGAACAGGTGAAGGATTTTAAAAATAAGTACAGAAAATTTTTCGAAAATTATTTGAAAAATCCAAGACAAATACCTAGATTAATAAACATTTTAAACTTCTCTTCAAGACAATTAGAGGGTGAAGTGAATCTGAAAGATTTAATAGTTTTGGAATCGATAAAGGTATTTCATAAAAAACTCTATACATATATTAAAAACAATAAAAATCTTTTTTTTGACAGTAGAACTATATTGTCTAGATATAATTCAGATAGACAAAATGATTTAGATAGAGAATTCTTTCAAGAGTTTTTTTATCAGTTTAATCAGTATGAACAGAATAATATAGAAGATTTAATTACTTATCTTTTTCCTTATAGTAAATATCTTTTCAATGTTAATGATGAAAACAGAATAGAACTTAAAATTTCTAGCACACAAAAACGATTATCTTCATTTAAATACTTTGATAGGTATTTCTCATATTCCGTAGATAAAGAAGATTTAAGTGATATAGAGATTGATATATTAATTAAAAGTTTAGACGGAAATTCAATAGAAAAAGGAAATAAGTTAGAGACATATTTTCTGAATTTAGAATCTGGTAACAGAAAGAAAAGGTTGTTCGAAAAAATTGATGAGAAGTATAACGAATACGATGATACATTAAAACGCAAATTGCTTGATTACATTATAGATATGCAAGATCATTTTACAATGAATGATGGTTTGGTTCATTTATACTCCAATACTATTTCTAATATATCTCTAAGTGGTAATAAAGGTTTATTTGAAAATACTTTTAAAAAGATACTTCAAGTAAATGATATTTATATTAGAGTACTCGTCTTTAGCTATATGTTTAAAAGAGATACTATGTTTGAAAGTGTATATACTAACCGAACTATAGATAAAGATTTTATTGATCAGTGTAAAATTGAGTTATTTGAGAACTTGAGAGTGATAGATATAGTGAAAATAGACGAAAAGAAATATGATCTTACATATTTTTTGTATTGTATTAAAAATATTGATCAAGAGTACTTTAGTATTATGATGAATGTTAAGTTAGAAAATTCTTATGCATTAATTGAAAAATTATTAGCAATGTTTCCTGGAAGTGATTCATCAACAGATAAAGATAAATATAATGCGTTAAGTGAATATGTAGACACTAAACATGTTTATAAAATACTAATATCTAATTTCAATGATATTACTCATAGCTCTAACATCAACAATTTCATGAAAATGCACCGAAAAATTGTGAATGAATGATAAGATAAAAGACAACCACAAATGCGAACTTTAATTAAAAAATATAACGCTTTGTTCGCTTTTTTTCTGTTTGTTTCTTTCCTTAATCTTTCCATAACTAGTTGATATAATTTGAAATAGCTGTATGTATGAGGGTTTTGTATAACAGAACAGAATATATGTAGTCATATTTAAGGTTTCGCAAAATTGAGGGCTTAGTGAGGTTAAACTCGTGGAGGTTCGACTCCTCTCAACCGCATATAGTGAAACTCAGTAGTACCAAGGCTTTTAGAGCTTTGGTTCTTTTTTTTGAGATATTAATTAAATTACGTAAGTATTGCAAGTGAAAGAATTTTAAGTCCAATGATGATTATTTGATTTAATTAAGCTCAAAATGCAACGATTGTAAGTTGAATTTCGAATATAAGTATGATGAAGTCGAGAGGAGTAGAAATGTGTTAACAGATAAGCGTTTAATCCGTTACATTTTAAAAAAAGGTTCGGATCAAGCTGCGGATGAATTGATTCGACGTTATTACAATGACCTGTATTTTTATCTTTATCGTCAAGTTGGTCATGGAGATGATGCTCTTGATTTAACACAGGATGTTTTTATCGCCGCTCTAAAAGGTTTGAACTCTTATGATGATCGTAAATCTTCCTTTCGAACGTGGCTCTTTCGTATCGGAACATATAAAGTCATAGATGCGCGTCGTAAGGTGAAAAAGACTTGGTTAGAACTGAAAGAAGTAGATTGGATAGAAGATGAGGATTTTGATAACAGTCTGTATCAAAAAGAGCTAATAGACGAGATTAATCAGTTTGTTGCAAGTTTTAAACCGCAAATCCAGGAAATTTTTCGTTTAAGAGTCTATGCAGATTTATCATTTCCTGAGATCGCTTCATTACTTGGAGAAAAAAAAGAGAGAATTAAAGCTCAGTACTATCGTTTAATAAAAAAAATAAGAGAGGAGTTTAGTAATCATGAATAAAGAAAGAAAGAATATTCCTTTCACGAAGATAGAAAAAGAAAATAGTATTAATTTTATTTTAAAAGAAGTCGATCTTCAACCAGTAACGTTTAGAGCATTTATTCGTTCTTATTTTCAAGAAGTGGGTTTCCGTTATCTTTTCTGGGGTTTGGGAGATATCTTATTTATTGTCGGACTTTTGTTGATAGGTGGAGCTATTCTCTATCTTCCTGGTTTAAATCATTCAATTGAAAATGGGCATATTGATAAGATTTATTTTACTGTGTTTATGGCATCGCCTCTTAGTTATGCCCTCTTATATTTTCTTGGCATTTGGAAAGAAAGGATGTTAGGTACCTTTGAGCTAAAAATGACATTACGTGTTTCTTTAAAGGAACTACTTATCATACGCATGTTGGCATTTAGTGGGATTGCTTTGATTGTTTCTGTGAGCAGTAACATCCTTATGTGGACATTGCTTGGACAAGAACTTTCGTTGTTGAGATTGTTTAGTCTGTCGTTTACCTCCCTGTTTTTATTTGCTAATATTCAACTTCTCTTAGAATATAAAGTTCCTTTGCGATGTAGTTTTTGGGTAACGCCTATTGTATGGGGGGGTATAGGAGTGTTCTTAGTTTGGCAACAAGAATGGATTACTCAGCTTCTAGTTTATCTACCGTTTTCAATTGTAACAATGATTGTTTTTGGATTACTTCTTTTATTTATTTACTTATTGCGTCACAACTATTTTATGCAAAAGGAAGGAGCAATTACTTATGCTAATGCTTAATCATGTCAGTAAAAAATTTCAGTCAAATCATATTTTGGAAGATATTTCTTTGACCTTTGAAAATGGTGTATATGGACTACTGTCTCCAAACGGCGCAGGAAAAACAACATTATTAAAAATGATTACAACACTCTTATTTCCAACTTCCGGTGAAATACTATGGAATGGACAAGCAATTAAAGAGCTGGGGGCAGAATATCGTGGAGTAGTAGGTTATTTGCCACAAGATTTTGGTTATTATGGCCATTACACACCTGTTAAATTTCTAAAATATATTGCAGCATTACAAAAAATGAATAAGAAAGAAGCAGATAAAAAGATTTACGAGCTTTTAGAACTTGTTGCGCTTTCTGATGTAAAAAACAAAAAAATGAAACGCTTCTCAGGTGGAATGATCCAAAGGGTAGGAATTGCCCAAGCGCTGTTAAACAATCCAAAGTTACTCATTTTGGATGAACCAACCGCGGGTTTAGATCCAAAAGAACGCGTTCGATTCCGTAATTTGATACATCGCCTTGCTCAGGAAAGAATTATCATTCTATCGACACATATTGTTTCCGACGTGGAGACGATAGCAAAACAAATCATCATGATTAAAAATCAACGTTTATTTTGTTGCGAAACGCCTTCGCACATTACTCGATCGGTACAAGGTAAAATTTTTGAAGTTTCTTCAAGCTATTCACTAACTGCGGAGCAATTGCTATTAAGTGAAAGAGAGAGTGAAGAAGGTCATTTGCTAAGAATTGCAAGCCCTGTTAAACCAAAGGAAGGGGTGGAAGTACGCCCGAGTTTAGAAGACGCGTTTTTGTATATTTATCGAGACGAGGTGACTAAAGATGCTGCGAATCCTGCTTTTTGAAATTCGTAAGCTATTAGAACAGCCAATTATTCTATTGTTTTTTATCGCATGTTTAATGTTAAATACAATTTATATTGTCACAGCAGGCTTGGATCAGTCGTATTTAAATTATGTTCAGGACACAAAAACAAAAACAGGATCCTTCATTACATCTGAATTCCAAGAAAAACTCTCTAATATGTCATCTAGTAATCAACACAATCGATTACTGACCGAAACGGATGAACGAGAGAATATTTTTAACCAGTATTCAACAGAAGCATTGGGCCAAGAGATGATTGATTATTTTCAAATACAAGGTTCAATAGCTGAAAAAATGAAGATAAAATATGAAAAATTAACGCCCATTGTCCACGAATTAGCAGAAGAGCAAGCTGCACTAGAAGTAGGAGCAGCAGGAGAAACAATGAGTTTCTTTACCTTTTTAAAGAATCGATTATTTCATGCAATTTTAGGGGAAAGTTTAATTTTTGCATTATTGCTTGGTTTATATGGAAGTACATCTGAAAGATTAACCAAAACAGATGTACTCATAATAACCTCAAAAACAGGTCGTAAAACACAAGTGACTAAATATGTAGCGAGCTTAATAATTGCACTTCTTTTTTATGTAACAACGGTTACTTTGTCGTTTGCTATTTTTAATCAAATGCATACTATAGGAACATTATGGAGTACAAGTATATCAACACAATTTCACCTAAATGTGTATGTTCCTCAATCGTTAGAAATCCCTTTTATTCCTTGGCAACCAATGACATTGTTAAATTATATCCTACTATCCATTGCATTAGGTGGCATACTCGTTTTCATCTGTCATGGATTTAATTTTCTTATAGGCTTATGGGCTAATCATTTATTTCGCGGGTTCGTACTTTTTGTGGTCTTTTATGTTTCTTTGCTAGGACTAGAACAAATTATCAATCATTTAAACTGGTGGGATATGCGTTCCCTATTAATGTGGCATCCCATTTCACTTTGGAATTTACAAGCTTATTGGTTTACAGAGATGGGTCCTTTTTCAACAATTCCATGGCATGAATCTATTGCAATGGCTGTCAATATCATTCTCTTAGTTATAGCAGGTATTTTAACAGCTAGATACTATTCAACAAAGGAGGTAAAATAAAGTGTTTACTGTTGAGCTCAAGAAATTTTTCCAACCGTTTTTAATCCTTGTAGCACTAATGATAACGATTGTTTACTATAATCAACAGTTGAGCTTCATTCATACATATTGGCCAAACACTGGTTTGGTATCTATTTATGATCATGCTGATGATTGGCAAGATCGATTTGGCAAAACGCTTGAAGAGGAAGATATCGCAGAAATTGAATTAGAGTATTACACTCTAATCAATCAAGCAGATAGGATTATCTCAGAAAATTCCATTGCTCAACATCTTAAGCTTGGAAATTATGCTGAGTTTGAATCCTGGTACGATAAAAATCTTCCCCTTGGGGCAATCAATGAGAGGAATGAAAAAGAGAAAGAAATCGTCGAACAAATTGATGAGATTCAGCAAGACTTAATAGATGATACAGGTAATTCAATAGTCGATAAAATTAATGTCTTACAAAATCTAATTCATTCTATGAAGCAGTTTAATTCAGCAGATACCTTCCTTATTAATGAACACTATACAGAAAAAGAAAGAAAGAGACTTTCAGAGATTGTTTTTATTGAAGAAGGGTGGCGAAATATTTTACCAACTGAATTGTCTACAATATTTGATGCTCATTTTAAAAGTATTCTTACCCTCCTTATTTTTCTCTTGTCTCTATTAATCCCTTCCGTATTTGTTAGAGATCGTTTGTTAGGATTACAGAAGCTTCAATGGAGTAGTCGCCACGGGCGGAACATACTTTGGACACAATTTGTAAGTGGTATGATTGCCAGCTTCCTGTTGATTACGTGTATCGTGGGATTATTTTGGGGTTTATTGTATCTCACTGATTTCACACAATATTTTTCTAATGGTTTGAATTCATTTTTTATAAGAGATGATGAACCTTTAATGGTATCATTATTTCGATGGACTTTTGGTGAGTGGATAATAAAATTGGTCTTGTTAGTATATTTGATTGGAATGGCTTATAGCGGGATTCTTATATTCCTCTCTCAGACTAGTAAACACTATCTGTCCTTACTAATGAAAATCATTCCCGTGGGCTTTATTTTTATTGCCATTGCTAATCGTGTGTTTAAAGATGCGTTTTATTTAAAGAATGATTTGTACCAATGGACAAACATTCCTTTAGTTGAATTATATGTGGGAATCCTTTTATTCGTTCTTTGTACTGGTTTACCAATTATATATTGTATTCATCAACGGAATAAAGATCTAGTAAGCTAATAAATATGTTGTAAGCAGAAGCAGCTGTCCTTGCTGAGAGTGAAGTTTAATAACGAATATTATGATAGTTGGTCTAATAAATGTTCGTTTTTAGATGATGGGATATAATTACAAACGAGTTCCGAGTGGTGAAGAATAAGGGTATTTTAGATTCACCAATTCTTCACCACGATATTTAAAATTGGACGATCTTATATGAAATGGGTGTAAATAAATGCAATTGATATGCGTGTTTGCAGGAGATAACACGTTTCCACGGCATTGAGGGCTTAGTGAGGTAAAACTCGTGGAGGTTCGACTCCTCTCAACCGCATATTTAACAAAACCAATTGGTATCAAGGCTTACGTGGCTTTGATGCTTTTTATTTTGCCAAAATTAGTCGTGTTGTCTAATGGGGGAAAAACTAATCCGTTGACATTTAGTTCTGATACGACGGCTAAATATATCTTTTGTCGGTTCGTGTTATCTTTATTCAAATTGATGTACTTTGTCATGATGCTCTAACTTCAAGCCATTATATATAACTTTCTGTGTTTATTTCCACAAAAGCAATAGTTCTATTAATTTTGAATTGATATTAATCCTTCTTATTGAGTTCTTCACTTTAGGCTTCTTAATTTGATTTATTTTTTGAAATAAGCAAGAAACTAGTACACTTTAATCTCATCAATAAAGGTTTCAATATATTTCTAATTCATTGCTAAAAATTCACCACAATACTTTCCAATAAAATAAACCACAAGAGGGGGTATATGAATTTTTAAAATATTTATAAAAAATTTATAATTATAGGTTAATATATTATAAGGATTCTAAAAATTACTTACTTGCTATCTGGTAATTGTTTTCACAAAAAATTCGACTAAGAAATTCAACCTATAAAAGAATAAATTTGAAAAAAATGAAAAAATTTTGATATATTTGGGTTTCGTGATAATATTATCAAGTAAGATAAAAAAGGAGGAGAAATCTATGAAAAAGTTTTTAGTTTTTAGTTTTTGTTCAGCTGTTCTATGTGGGAGTATGTTTTTAACGAGTGGTGAAGCAAAAGCTCACGATGAGAATGAACCACAAAAAATAATCGCAGCTGAATACAATTACGACACTGGTTTATATTCTTTTGAGTATGTTGATGGTTATGACCCGGCAGATGAAGGTGAATTTAGCGTTATGAGCCATGACCCTAGAGCTGGTGGCGGTTATTGGACTCACTATATGAACGGACTAAAAGATCATGTATCAAGTTATGATCACAAAACATGGTTACATAGAGGGAAGGCAAGTAATTCACGAAACACAGTTAATGGTCCATGGAAAAATAAAAAATCCGGGTATTCCACAGCTAGAGCCTATCAGTCTCTTACAGGAAACAAAGCAAATTGGCAAATCTCAGTTGACTCAAGCCTACCTGAAAACTAATTTACAAATTAAAGTTATACACAAGTAAACGCTTATATATTAGGCGTTTACTTATTTTAAAGGAGAATTTAGTTTGAAAAGAGTTAATGTTATTTATATATTGCTTTTTATTTCTACATTACTATTTGGATTTGATTATGCTAGTAAATCATTAGCTGCTGATACCATTTATGATAATAAGCAAGAACTCAATCTTTATTTAGACTCAGAGTTGGAAGAAAGCATAGATATAATTCAGAAATTTGAGGATTTCTCAAAGGAATATGACATTGATATTTCACAGTATACATACCTTGACGATAATACGTTATATATTTACTCTACAAACATAAAGTCAAACTCTTCGTTAAATTTAGCAAAAGGTGAGTTTCCAAAAAAAGAAGAGTTTCTATCAAATCAAAGTAGCAATAATAATAAGCAAGTTGGAGTAGTTTTCTATCCATTGAGTTCCGATCTTTTAAGGGTATATAATTTTGAAGAAGTTCGTAATGTAGGTTTAGGTTCACAATTTTATCTCTCAAATGGTAATGCAGAGATATACTTAAAATTAAAAGAAGAATTAAGTTTATATGGACAAGTAGAAATTGAAGATATAGCTATAAATAAGTTAATTTTATTAAATGTTACTTTATTATTTTTAATTGCTTTTTCTTTCTTAGTGTTCTCAATTATGCAATTTTCTTATTATATAACTACGAGAAAGAGTGTATTTCTTCTAAAAGCGTGGGGGTATGCACCATTAAGAGCGCATTTAATATTATTTAAAAGTTTCTATAAATTAAAAATAGTCCTACTTTTAATTTCGTTTTTTTTTATTGTCTTTATTTTACTTTTGAATCAACATTTGATTTACTTTGTTTATTACTTAAAATATCTATCTTTAATGTGGATTTTCTTAATTACAATACCCATACCCCTTTCATTTTTCGGGATGTCACTAATTTATGGCCTTAAAAATGATTCAATAAATTTTAAAAATACTGTTCCGTTTAAAAACTATAACGCAGCTTCAATTATCTTGAAAACTATTTTTACAGTTATTTTTTTAGCGCTATTTTCAATTACCATAACGAAAACTACTGAGATTAATAAAGCAATTAATGATGATGATTATTGGGAAAGAACAGAGAACTTTAATCGTATTACTTTAAAACTTCCAGAGAGCGGTAATCTAAGTAGTGAGAGAATAATAAATGATCAGCTTAACAATTTATATAATCAATTAGTTGAAGACGTAGATGCATTTCTTATGTATGCAGAGAATTTTGCAGACGTTTCATATATGGATGAGGCAAACTACTTGTATGAGTTGAATTATGTTAGTGGAAGTCCTTCTATATTACCGAATGGGCGATCTATTATAATAGATGAAAACTATTTAATTGTTAATCCCATTAATTCAGTAAACAAAAAGTCTATACAAGATCAACTTATTAGGGAGAAACATACACTCAATATTCTCGTACCAGAAAAATTCAAAGGTATTGAGGATATAATAGAGCAGACCTATAAAGAAGAATTTTATTTTAGTAGTATAGAAGTAGATAATATTTATAACCGAGCCATAGGCCGTAATCTTAATATAACAAGTATTGATGATTTAAGTATAAATATAATTTATGTAGAGAATAACCAAAGTTATTTTTCTTACAATAGTTCGATTCATGATTATAGTGATGACCATTTTTTAAAGGACCCCGTTTCAATAGTTTTAGATGGTGAATACGATACTTCTGCAATTGCTTCATTTATGACTACCAGTGTTTTTTATCAACATGATAAACAAAGTGAAGCTTTTCAAATAATAGAACCAATTCTAGATGAAACTAATACAAAAGCCTTTGTTAACGAAGTTCAATCAGTTTATCAAGAAAGAAGCAATGAAATAAATCAATTGAAAAAAGAGCTTATAAATTTAACGATTGGTTTGATAATGACAACTATTTTACTTTTAGTTTTTTTATTTATTTTTATATGGAGTTATTTTCAAGAAAACTCGTATAAAATTACTCTACAATTTTTATTTGGTGTATCAATATGGCGGAGTTACTTTTATATTATAATAGGTATCTGCAGCACTAATCTTCTAGCAATAGGAACGTTATTAATTTTACCTATACAAAATCAAATTATTCTTATCTGCGGAAGTGTTATGATTATCTTAGAAATGATCATTCTTATGTTTTTATTATTAAAACTTACCCGTGATAAGGTTCTACAAACAATTAAGAGCGATTAAAGTTATACTTTTTAAGGAGATAATTAAATGATTAAAGCTTTTATTAACTCAGTGTTATCAGTTATCGTTTTCTGTTTGTCTTTTGCAATACACAGAATTTTTATGAAGTTAAATTATATCCCGGCTAGTGAACTATGGTTTTGGGGAAGTTTAGTAGGATTTTTCTTTATTGTAACTTTTATATCTCATTTGATATTCACTAGAAAAGAGATTTAGTATATGAGGAATAATCAGATGATTTATTTGAAGAATGTTAGTAAATCCTATAAAAATAAACAGATATTTAATGATTACACAATATCTATTGAAGAGGGTGAATTTGTAAGTATAATGGGTCAAAGTGGATCAGGTAAAACAACTCTATTAAACTTAATGAGCTTAATAGATAAACCGGATTCGGGTGATGTAGAAATACTTAAACATATAAATCCTAAAAATAAGATGCTAAGAGATTTACGGAGAAATCATTTTGGCTTTATTTTTCAAAATTATGTTCTTCTAAATGAAAAAACTATATTCCAAAATTTACTTATCTCTAAATCTAATATTACTTCTAAAGCCAAATTAGAGTATGAATTTGCTAGAGCATTAGAGTCGGTTCAGCTAGATTCCTCACGCCTGCACCAACCAGTCTATGAATTAAGTGGAGGTGAGCAACAGCGTCTTGCAATTGCGCGAGTGATATTGAAACCATTTTCAATTATATTTGCAGATGAACCTACAGGGAATTTAGATGATAAAAATAAACAGATAATACTTGATCTTTTTAAACAAATTCAGAGTACTGGAAAAACCATCGTTAGTGTAACTCATGATTCTTATTTTGCGGAGTATTCAGATCGAATTATAAAAATCTAATGTTTTACTTGAACAAAATAATATTCACAAATGAAGATGCAATTGTTTCAATGGATGCTAGAAGAGACAATAAGCCTTCTGCATCTACAGCATGAGAGAGTTCAAACTAATTGAAGTCTGAAGAGATGACGAATCTTTTAATTGATCTAGTGGTATTAAGGTTTTAGGCGATGTTGGGTATCTATTTTTAGATGTCAATGGAATTGCACTTACAGATGGCTAAGGTTGTTAAGTATGTAGAAGCTCATGAGAAAAATCACCTCATGAAATTACTAAGAATTAAATTTTCCGAACGATTAGTTTATAAAAAAACTTATAGTTCGTATATAGTTTATGGTAGGTTATTACATTGCGTCTCCGAATGGTGAAGAATAAGGATAATTTTGATTCACCAATTCTTCACCACGATATTTAAAAGTGGGCGATTTTATATGAAATGGGTGCAATTGAGTGTAAATGGTGTGCATGTTTGCAGGAGATAACACGTTTCCACAGAATTGAGGGCTTAGTGAGGTTAAACTCGTGGAGGTTCGACTCCTCTCAACCGCATATTAGTAGTATCAAGGCTTTTAGAGCTTTGGTGCTTTTTTTGTTGTATGAGATAAAGATATAATAATTCAACGTTTTTATTGATGAAAAATGGTTATGATGTATGATTAGGTAGCTCTATTTCAACTAAAATGTTATACATAACTTAAGCTGTAGACTTTTATTAAATAAGAAGGAGGTATAGATAACTTTGAAGAGTTTATTTTTACGTCATAATCAGTTGCTCACACATCAAATTAGTAATGAACGTCATATTCCCAATCATTCACATGAGAACGTAGAAATTATATATATATTAAAAGGACAAATGAGCGTCTATATGGATCAAGAAGAATATGTACTCGAGAAAAATGATATTATTAGCATTAATTCAAATGGATTACATTCTTTAATTCTAAAAGAAGAGCAAACACTATATATGGTTTTTCATATAAATTATAAAATGCTTACAGGGTTAATGGATGAGAAAAAGATCTTATTTATATGTAATTCTTCGATAGAGAAAACACCTAATTATCTCCCTCTTCAATCTTATATTGATTCTTATCTTAGGGTCTCTTATGAAAATAGTTATTATAAAGATGTTAGTCTTAACAAATTATCTTACCAGTTGGTAGAATATCTGGTTCAACATTTTTCAGTCTCTTACAATCAATCGTTATCTCTAGATCATAAAAATAAGAATCGAAAAAAGGAGATTGAAGAATATATTAAATCGAATTATTATAATGGGTTAAGTTTAAAAGATCTGGCCGATTACTTTTATCTCTCACCAACATACGTATCTAAATACTTTAAAGAAGTATTTGGAATGACCTTCTTAAAATATCTAAATAAAGTGCGATTAAATCATGCAATTAATGAGCTTTCTAGCACAAATTATTCTGTTACTTCAATTGCTATGAATACTGGATTCCCTAATGTAAGCTCCTTTATAAAAGGGTTTAAAGACGAATTTGGGACAACTCCACATGAATATAGATTGAGAGAACCTGTGACTCAAAGTGAACAAGAATCTGTATTACTAGATAGCTTCACAGAAGAGATTGAAAAGTTGCTTGAGGATAATCGATTAAAACAAATGAATTTTGATATAGATCAAGAAGAATATAAAATGGATCTGAATCTACAAAATAAGAAACCATTTAATCGATACTGGCGTAAGACAGTTAATTTAAGTGAAGCATCTAGATTAATGAATTATAACTCTGAAGAACAAATCACTCAGATCAAGAAAGACCTTGATTTTGAGTACGGAAGAGTATGGGGTGTGTTTTCGAAAGAAATGAAGCTTGTTAAGTCAGGGAGATTGGATGAAATCAACTTTTTTAATATAGAGAGATCTTTTGATTTCCTTATGAATGTAAATATTAAGCCTTATATTGTTATAAACGCTGAGGTGGACACGCAATTTTTGAGGTTAACTGATCATCATAATGAACAAAAAACGATAGATGATTTTCTTTCTGTCTTCCAAGCGTTTATCTCTCACATTGCTAATCGATATGGACTTTCACAAGTAGAAAATTGGTGTTTTGAAATTACGAATGGGTCTGAAAATGAATTTGGTCAGAGTGATGACTACTTTTATTTCTTTAGTAGCATTAAAAAAATTCTAAGTCAATTTTCAAATCATTTTAAAATAGGGGGATCTGGGTTTCCTATTAATTTTAAAAATGATGAACTCAGAATGTTTTTGAAAAGTTGGTTTAGCCAACAACAAAAACCTGATTTTCTAAGCTTTCATTCAAATCCAGAAGCTTCCCATGAATTTTCTATTGATAAGGATATTAGAAAACTTCTCGATGGGCAGTATATTAGAAATCAAGTATTAATAGTCAAAAGTATATTAAAAGAAGAAGAGCTATTAATTGAAGAAATTCAGATCCCTATTTGGAACTTTACACCATCTCATCACACCATTCTGAATGATAGTTGTTATAAAGGAGCCTATGTAATAAAAAATATAATAGATTGTTATGATCTTGTTGATGCAATGGGTTATTGGTATGCATTGGACTCTATATCACCTAGTTCAAACACACCACAACTTTTATATGGAAGTCCAGGGCTTCTAAGTAAGCAAAACTTAAAAAAGCCGTCTTACCATGCATATGCCTTTCTTAATATTGGAAGAGGTACATACTTTCTTGGTAGGAATAATAACAGTTTAGTTACAACAGATGGTTCTGATAATTATTTTATTGTATGCCATAACTGTGGTCATCTTAACTACAAGTACTTTATGGATCAAAAAATAATGGATAATCCTAAAATGTATGATGACATCTTTGAAGAAGAGGAGAAAAAAGCCTATAGTTATAAAATTAGTAATGTAAAGAACGGTATATATAAGATTAAAATTCAATCGGTAAATGAAGAGTCAGGAAATCTGCAAAAAGAATGGACTAATATGAATTTAGGAGCAGATATTAGTAATAGTGAAATTCAATACTTGAAAAATATAACAGTCCCAAGAATTAAAATTAAACAGATAAAAGTTGAAAATGGAATACTAGACCTTAAAACGACGATTGGTCGAAATGAATTTCAAAGTGTAAGAATTTCTTATCAGTACTAATTATGTCTGTTTTAATTCAGCCTTCAGAGTACATAGATTTCCTCTGAAGGTTTTTCTTGGTTTATTAAACAAGAATTCATTATGAATTATTGTTGTAAGCTAAATTTGTGATGAAATAGAGTAATAATTCAATGTAAATTATGATTAAAAAAGAGTATTTACTAGTAAATAAAAGCGCTATCATGAGGTTGTAATCATTATATGTACTAAGTGGGGGAGAAAATATGGAGCATAAAAAATTAGCACAAGACATCCTCAAGAATTTGGGTGGAAGTAATAATGTTGAATCGGCTACTCATTGTGTAACAAGGCTGAGACTCTCTATAAAAGATAAGACAAAAGTAAATGATGCAGCCATAAAAAATATGGAAAATGTAAGCGGTACAACGAATAGTGGAGGTCAATATCAAATTATTATTGGCCCAGCAGTGGAAAATGTTTATAAAGAATTCGAGAAAATATATAAGGGGAGTTCTAGTTCTTCATCTAGTCAAAAAACAGGTGAGGGTAATCAAAAAAAGAAAAATATATTTAGCCGTATTGTAGACGTTCTTATTAGTTGTTTTGCACCAATTATTCCTGTAATAGCTGGTTCAGGGATGATTAAGGTATTAATTACAATTCTATTAACTACGGGTTTATTTAAAGAAGATAGCCCAACTATCAGTATACTAGTTATTCTCGGAGATGGTGTATTTTATTTCCTGCCATTTTTCATAGCTTATACAGCAGCAAAGAAATTCAATGTAGATCATTTTACAGCAATGGTTATGGCAGCTATCCTACTTCATCCAAATTTAGTAGCATTATCAGCTGAAGGAGCTACATTTACTAGTTTCTTAGAAATTCCTTTATATTTATTTAATTATAGTGCACAAGCGATACCAGTTATCTTGGCAATATGGTTGATGTCATACGTCGATCCGATTGCTAATCGTATTAGTCCTCCAGTTTTTAAAGTGTTTTTAAGACCTATGATAACCATATTAATTGTGGCACCTGTTATGTTAATTCTATTTGGTCCTTTGGGAGCTATTTTAGGTGATTACTTTGGTCAATTTGTAGAAGTTATGAATACATGGGGATGGATTGCAGTAAGTATCAATGCTCTTATATTTCCTTTTCTAGTTATTACAGGAACGCATAATGCAATGATCCCATTAATAATAACGATGTTTGCAACGAACGGTTACGATCCTATTCTACTTGTTAGTGGGTTGTTAGTTAACATCGCTCAAGCTGGAGCAGCTTTCTCTGTAGCGATGAGAACAAAAAGTCTCGCTATGCGTGGTACAGGAATATCTGCTGGGGTTTCAGCATTATTTGGAATCACAGAACCAGCTTTGTATGGAGTCAATCTTAGACTGAAACGTCCTTTTATTGCTGTACTAATTGGGTCTGCTTTAGCTGGAGTAGTAGCAGGTTTAGCAGGAGTAACAGCTTATTCTTTCGTAAGCCCGAGTGTCCTAACTTTACCAATCTTCATTGGTCCTGAAGGCTTCATCTCACTTGTTTGGGCTATCGTAGCTATGCTATGTGCATTTATTTTAACTTTTATTTTAGTTTGGATTATGGGGTTCAAAGATCCTATCGATGATAATAACTCTGAAAAGTCAGAGGATACCAATGATCATGTACATGAGTCTGACATTAAGGTATTTAGCCCTTTAAAAGGAGAAGCAGTTTCTTTAGAAAAGGTAAATGACGAGACATTTGCTTCTGGTGCTATGGGTAAAGGTGTTGCCATTATGCCGTCAGAAGGCAAAGTTGTGGCTCCTTTTGAAGGAACTGTTCAGGTGGTTAGTAACACAAAACATGCCGTAGGATTAGTTAGCGAAAGTGGTATGGAGCTACTTATCCACGTTGGAATTGATACTGTTGAACTTAAAGGTGAGCATTTTCAAACTCGAGTTGAAGTGGGCAACCATGTGAAAAAGGGAGACGTCTTATTAGATTTTAATCTAAAAGAGATTCAGCAGCTTGGTTACGATACAACAACTTCTATCGTTATTCTAAACTCAGATAAATATAGTGATTTAACGATTGAAAATGGAGAAATTGATTTTGGAGAAGCGATTATAAAATAATGAGTACGGATAGGAGATAGAAAGATGGAGAAGAATTTTCCTGAGAACTTTTTATGGGGAGCTGCAACATCTTCCGCCCAAATAGAAGGCGGTTGGAATGAAGGTGGCAAAGGTGCCAGCGTAATGGACATACTAGGCGGGAGCATTAATGGTAGTGTGTTTAGAAACCAAACGAAAGAAGTTATGCCTGATGTTTTTTACCCTAGTCACGTAGGCGTTGACTTTTATCATAATTTTAAAGAAGATATTCGAATGTTTTCAGAGCTTGGGCTAAAAGCCTATAGAATGTCTATCGCATGGACTCGTATTTTCCCTAATGGAACTGAGCATACTGCGAATGAAGAAGGTCTAAAATTCTATGACGATGTATTTGATGAGTTAGCTAAATACAATATAGAACCGATTGTCACGATCCTTCACTATGATGCACCGCTCAATTTAGCCAATGAGTTTGGAGGTTGGCCAAATCGCAAAATGATTGATTTTTACGTAAAGTATTGTGAGACACTATTTACTCGCTACAAAGGAAAAGTAAGGAACTGGATTACTTTTAATGAGATTAATTGTTTATTGGTACCGTTTAGTATATTAACAGCAGGAACCGTGAATATGGATTTGAAATCAGAAGATAATACAGATCAACTTAGATTTCAGGCCTTGCATAATCAATTCGTGGCAAGTGCATTAGCTGTACAACTAGGTCATAAGATTGATAAAGATAATAAAATTGGTTGTATGATTGCTTATATGTGTAATTACCCACTAACGTGCAGACCAGAAGATATATTAATGGCTCAAAAAGAAGATCAAATTAAGAATATGCTAAGTGGAGATGTACAAGTTAGAGGGGCATATCCTCGATTTGCTAAACGTTATTTTAAAGACAATAACATTAAAATTGAGATGTTACCTGAGGATGATGAAATTCTCAAAAAAGGAACCGTTGATTTCTACTCATTAAGCTATTATATGACAAACTGCATTGGGACAGATGAAACCCAAGAAAAAACAGCTGGTAATCTTGTATATGGAATGAAAAATCCCTACTTAGAAGCTACAGAGTGGGGATGGCAGATCGATCCATTAGGCTTAAGATGGGTTCTGAATAACGTATATGATAGATATCAACTTCCAATAATGATTGTAGAAAATGGAATGGGTACTGCTGATTTAGTTGAGAATGGCGAAATTAATGATGATTACCGCATCGATTATCTTCAAAAACATATTAAACAGATTTCAGAATCACTTGAAGATGGCGTAGAAGTGATTGCTTATACACCATGGAGTGCTTTAGACTTAGTTAGTCTTTCAGGTGGCACTATGAAGAAAAGATACGGGTTTATATATGTAGATAAAGACGATCATGGCGAAGGAACTTTGAAAAGAATTAAGAAGAAATCCTTCTATTGGTATAGAAATGTGATTGATACAAATGGAGAAGAAATCTAGGCAAAAACTGTACTTTAAGATTAGTCAAAAGTGTTAAAGTTATTAGAGCTTTGATACTTTTGACTTTTCATTATAGGTCGTAGTCTATTTCGTATATAAGAGTTCAAAATCCGGATTTTTTTAAAAATATTTTGCATATTGTTCGCTTTTATAATGTTGATATCTTTCCAAATTCTTTCCATAGCCATACGATTTAAACTGAAATAGATGTAAGAATGAAGGTTTTTATATAGGTATTTGAGGTTAATGTAGTCATTTCTAACGTTTCGCAAAATTGAGGGCTTAATGAGGGTACTATACCCGTACAGAAGTTCACTTAAATGCTTGATAAAGGTAAGTAGCGGCACATAAGAGCTAAAGGATTGTTAAAGTAAAAGGATTGTAAAAAAGGTCAAACTAATTAGCTTGACCTTTTTCAGTGCATAGAATTTATCATGAATATAGATTTTAAGATATTTATAAGGCAATAAATTTATCTCCAATAGAATGTATAGAATCGTCATGACTAACTAATATAACTATTGAGCCTTGTTGTTTTAGTTTGGTTAAGAGCTCCATTACAACTTTAGACATCTCTTTGTCCAATGAACTTACCGGTTCATCTGCAATAATAATAGGAGATTTCTTCATAAGAGCTCTTATTATTCCAACTCTCTGTTGCTCACCACCCGATATTTTTTTAGCTTTATGGTTTAAAATCTTATCAATCTCCAACATTTCTATAAGCTCATAAATCCAAGAGGTTACATCATTGGTCTTTATGTTATCTCTTTTATCACCAAACTCTAATGGAATAAAAATATTCTCACTAACTGTCAAATTAGGAACCATTGGAGAGTATTGAGAAATATACGATATGTGTTTTAATCTTATATCAGCTAATTGATTCACGGTTAACTCATGCATGTTTTCTTCAAAGAGACAATATTCTCCACTATTAAGTTTTTCTAGACCTGCTAAGATATTTAGCAATGTGCTCTTACCTGCTCCACTTTTACCTTTAATTACGGCACATTCGCCTTGCTTTAATTGCAAATTGACATCTTGTAAAATAACTTGTGAAGAATACTTCTTTGTAAGGTTTTTAATATCGATAATATTATTCAAAATCTCACCTTTTCATTCTATAAATTAATCGTGATTGATTTAAATTTCTTCTGATGAATAATTCTATTAATGGAGTTACTATTATAATCAAGAAGAATATCAGCAACAAATAAAAGTAACTACCGGTTTGAAATTTAAATATACTATTATAAATTAAATATACTATTAAGGCACAAACTGTTACCATAATAACTATATATTTCAATATAAGTCTTTTGATTTTGTTTATATTGTAACCAAAAATCAGTAAACTAGTAAAAGTTTGAATGTTATATTTTATAAATAGATAGATAGTAACTAAGAATAACGATATGGATATTACGGCTAATAAACTAAGAGTCATAGAAACTGTAACTACATTAGCTGTACTTATACTTACTAAACTATCGAGTTTTAAACTATTTGCGCCAATAAGTTGAAAATCTTCAAACTTAGTTGCATTACCTATACGCTCTATATCCAATCGAGTATTTAGATCATTTTTGTCACTTAGTACAAGACCATTAACACTATCAAATATTGCTGATAATATAAAAGTTTGATCGATTCCACCCTCATTATATAGTTGAGATGGTGGTTCGTTAAAAAGTGGTAAGGGTAAGATTATATACCTATTTAGAGATAAATCTGGATTACTATAGGAGTCTAAGATTTCTTGATCTGCAGATATAATTCCAACAACTTCTGCTTCATAATCGGTAGTAAAGTATTCTATCTCAAGAGTATCTCCTATATTATATTCATTAGAATAATCATCCCCTAATAATATAGGTATTTTCTTCACATCTTTATTATAGATATATTCTTCTTCATTAAAAACCCTACCACTTTGTAGTTGAATATTTGCTAATTCAAGTACTTCACTTGTTACTCTAAGGGTTTTAACTCCAACATACTCTTCTGTATCATTTTCTTTATAGTATTTTATTGGTTCTAAACCTTCTTCGTAACCATCATAAACGGTATTTTTCCCAGTGTAACCTCTTAGCCCATGACTCTGGTTAGACACATTATAAAAATTAAAATCTTCAGATTTATATAATTCTTGCGCGAAATTGTATAATATATCTAAGTTTTTCGGATCTGATAAAAATACTCGCTCTTTTTCTTCAGTTAAGTTATCAACTACTTCGAACTTATTCTTATCAGAAAAAGTCTCTAAATTATTATTTTCATAATTTGTTAAATTGATATAAGAAACTGATGCGTATACAAAAGAGAAAAATAAGATGCATGTTATAAAAAATCCCATACTTATAGTTTTGTTAGCTTTAAAAATTAAATAAATAAGTCTCAATATTTTCTCCCTCCCTTTTTCAAGGTCTGATTAATTACAACTAAAATGTAAGAAATAATTAGAATTAAGATCGTAAGGAACGAGATAATTAAATACTCATAAAACCATTGATTCCCCCAAGTTCTTATAGGTACACATATAGAAATTAAACCGATCCCAATAATAAATAAATTTATTAAAGTATATTTTAAGATTCTATCCTTTAAAAAAGTTTTAATGATCTTAGTTAAGTTAATACCAAATTCAAAATATATTTGCATCAAATATTTTTCTCTAGATAAGTTAAAGAGATCAAATACTATGAAAAACCACATTAAAATCAATGAAAATACGATTATGTATTTAAATGAATTATTCTGATTAGGTTTATTAGTTTCTAATAGTAAAATGTTCTCCTTATTAATGAGGTTACCTTTAACCTCTTCTAATAGTTTTTTGTTTGGTGAATTAATACTTATCCAGTCGGTTTCTTGAATATTTATTCTTTTAAGATCCGTATGCATAATCCATATATTGCTCATTAAATCAAAAGAGATCTTATTTTTGAACTCACCTATTATACATAGATCAGAATCATCTGCTGCTAAACTTCCTTTAATAGAATAATTGTTACATTCTCTTGTTGAATCATATTGTACCTTATTATACCTAGGCAGCATCAAATCATTGAGAAATACGTTTTTAGTATTTGGATTATCATCTCTATAGTGAAATATGATTATATTACTTTTACTCTCTATTATTTCTAGGACTTCATTTATATCCGAGTCTAGAACTTTAAAAGTGATAGTTTCAGAACTGATAAAAGTTTCATTTTCCATTTCTTTATATTGATTATTTGATGCAAAAATTAGAACAGTCAATATAAACAAGTTCATAAATAAATATATTTTTTTCATTTTAAAACACCTTTAAAAAGGAATCCTATAGTTAGGATTCCTTTTTGACTTTTTATTTTCTACCGTAATATGTTTTACCGGTAGGTGCAAGTGCATCATCAATAATTGAATCAGTAGAAGACGCTCGGCTAAATTTACTGCTTCCAACATTAAATTTTCTACCTGAGTCAAGGCTGATTGTTCCTGTAAATCTCATTTCAAAACGCGCACGAGAATAATGACTTCCTGTCCATTCTGTCTCAGCATGAACTTTCTTTTTCTTAGCAGTTCCAATTTGAGTATAAGTATGCCAACCTTTATGTTTTGCAGCAGCGGCTTTTGCAGCAAACAAAGTCATAGTATTCTCATTATTACTCCAGTAGCCTGTATCTTCACTCCAACCACCTACAGCTTGAACTTCATCTACTGGAATTTCTTCCACTGCACTTTCTTCCATTGCACTTGCTTGGTTATTTAGACCAAGACTTAAACTAGTAAGCCCAATAAAACTTAAAGATAGTAGTAACTTTTTCATTTATACACCTCATAATCAAATTTAACACTTTGCAAGTGTAATCTATTTCCAACAAAATGTAAATAAGCTAATTTTAAACTCTGATACTATTTTTTGTTAAGGGTCATTATTTTTCAACAAGATTTATCATATATCTTGGTGAAATGTAATTAACTCTTATGATTTGCTAATCCACTTATGTAACCAAGGATGGTATTAGGATTTTCTTTTGATTTGAAGAACTTGTTAAAAAGTCGCGCAAACATTTTAAATAAAAAGTATCCTAGTAGCCCACCTAAAGTATTGTAGATAATGTCGTTAATATCGAAAATTCTATCTGATCCTGCGAAAAGTAAATGTTGCATTAATTGTAAGGTTTCAATAATTAATGTAAAAACTAGAGATGTAATTAATATTCTTACCCAACTAGTTTTGGCTATAAATGAAAGACCAAAACCGAATGGAACGAACATTAAGATATTTAATAAAGTAGTACGTAAATCGTACCCAAATGGATTTACAAGTTCAAAATTAAATGGTTCAACAGACTCACCAAATGGATAATCAACTATAAACATAGGGAACTGCGTATATTTGAAAACATTAACAAGATAAACATAAAATACAGTCCAAAACATTAAATAAACAAAAGATTTATTTCTTTTTACTCTTAAAATAGTGACCATAGAAATAAAAATTATCAAAAATATAAAAATAGGGGTTAGGTTAAAATCTAACATTGATATACCACCTTGTAACATCAAAAATAAAATAATTGAGGTCATAACTAGCCCTCAATTATTTTTATTTAAATTTAATTTATAGTTCCGCTACCTTTAACTGTTGTGTAATTATGACCTTTAGAAAAATATAAATAATAAGTTCCTTTTGGTTGATTAGAAGCACTCATAGCAACAGATGTAGCGTGTCCTTTACTATTTGGATTGACACTTCTAGTAGCTACCTTAGTGTTTAGACCTACTGTATTTTTTTTGTATAATACTGCTGTAACATTAACACTACTAGTTGTTAGTTGGTCGTTCCATTTGCTTACATATACACTACCAGTTACAGTTCTTTTTCCTGCATTCAGACTGTACGTATTTCCGTTATTATTACCATTAACTACTCCGGCTGACATAGTCATACTCCAAGATGCTGCTAATGCTGGTGCAGTTACGCCTAGTAAAAATATTACTGTTAAAAAAGCTGTAATTATTAGATTCTTTTTTTTGCTCATTATTTTCCTCTATATATAATATTTGTTAATTAACGTATATTAAGTTACCATATGAATATAATTACAGTCAATGAAAAAATGTAACTTTGTGTATGATTGAGAATCTTTTATTTTTAAAAATTCTATCGATACAATATTATTACTAAATCAAGAGTCAATAATATCACATTTCACAACTGGAAATTATAAAATAAAATTAATAAATACACATCTTTTTGTATTTCTGACTGAAGACCTCTCATATGAATGAGAGGTCTTTTTCTCATTCTCTGTTTTACTTCATAAAAATTGTAGTACATATAAAATCGTGTAATATTAAAAATAGAATGTACTGATACTAAAGGTTTGTATCCCAAAATATTCTTTCACGTCATTGAGGACTAAGTGAGGTCAAACTCGTGGTGGTTCGACTCCCCTCAACCACATCGTAAAAGCACCAAGGCTTTTAAAGCTTTGGTGCTTTTTTATTTTGAGACAATGACTTACATAAATCACCTAAATAGTATTTTAAAATTTAAATAGTTGATATCAGTTTTACATTACTAATTAGAATATCCTTTGGCCTATTATCTGAAATTATAATTATAAGATGCCACTATATATGTAAATAGAATTAACAACTATGCTATTCTTTGACTTGAGAATTTATTTAACTGTCTTAGGATTTACTATTACTATACCTTTGACCATTGCAGAAGATAAAGATTGAACTACACATCAATTGATAAGAACAATGGAGGGATGTCTTTGTTTCAGCATAAGGATGAAAGAGAGTTAGACAATGAGTGGATTAACCTAATGAAGGAAGCTTTAGAAATGGGGACTGGCGAAGAGGTTAGGCAGTTTCTGATTAACCCAGTAATAATTGATCAATTAAAGGGTCGTAATTTCAGAAATAATAAGTAATGAATTTAATGCGAATATTTTTGTTCGTGTTTAAATGAATGTACGGTTGATCTCCGAGAAAAAATTACACTTTACAAAGTTAGCTGATGTGCGTTTATAATTGACGAAAGGGTCTCCATATTTACTCCATAAAAGAAGAAATATTAATAAAGATATGGAATCAAAACAAAAGGATGTACTTATACCAAGGGTTTATACCTCACAATCCTTTTTCTCGTCATTGAGGGCCTAGTGAGGTTAAACTCGTGGAGGTTCGAGTCCTCTCAACCGCATCCCAGTAGTACCAAGGCTTTTAGAGCTTTGGTGCTTTTTTATTTTATACATATTAAGGTAGTATCTTCACCACGGACGAAAAAAACGGGAGTAGAACTGGAGTAAAAAACAGTTTTTATCTAATACGGCAAAATGTTCACAAAATGTTCATAGTTCGTGTTTAACAACTTCTCTGAAGGAGGTCTTTAAAATGGATTCATTTTTTGACGAGAAAAAAGAAGAACTGAAAAAAATGCAGGAAGTATACGAAGCTGACGTAGTAAATTCTCAAGCATATCAACAATCTTTTAATTACATGAAGAGTCTATTAGATGATTTTCAGAAAGGTTTAATTATAATTGCTATGTCATCTAGTCGAAACCATAGTGCTTATATGGATTCTGCATTGATGTTCAGTATTACAGAGTTGGTAGGATCTATTACATCCATAAGGATAATATCTAATGAACTTGTTATGAATGCCTCAAAGAGAGAACTAAGATATATGTTAGAAGCTACAATAAAGTATTCAGCTGTAGATCAATTTTGTAAGGGACAATCTCTGGAAGAAAAGTTAGAGTTCTTTTATGAGAAAATACCTCGATCTTCAATTAGCCCTCTTGATGAAATTCATGGTTTAGATGATTTAATGGTTACGGATACTAAAGAGTTATACTCCTTACTATCGCAATTCACTCACCCTTCTAAAAGACAGATTACAGAATATAAAATGCAATTAGACAATAAAAAGATAGGTTTTCAAGATCATAAAGATTTGGATACGTTTAACAAGTTATTGTTCAGAACATTTGATACGATAATGTATCTCTGTTTAAGAAATCAAGGTCCTTATGTTATGAAAGATTTTTTCTATGTATTAAACGAGAAGAAGTGGAAATTTCATAAAGGTAAACATCTAGGGAAATTACCTAATAAATACCGTAAAAAATAATTTTAAAACCAAGCGAAGTAATATTTGCTTGGTTTTAAAAGATATTATCAAATTTATCTGCTGTCTCTTGTTGTTTATTTGGGAACAGGTGACCATATACGTCTATGGTAGTTTTAATAGAAGCATGTCCTAATCTTTCTTTAATGGTCACATGATCCTCTTGCTGATTGATAAGTAAAGCTACGTGCGAATGTCTTAGATCGTGCAAGCGAATAGGTTCTAAATCACCTTTACTACATATCGTTCTAATTCTTCGACTGAATATATCTTTAGTGGGAGGTTTCTCTCTATATTGAAACATGTGTACTTCATCATGATGTTTTATATTGTAGACGTCAAGTTGAATTTTACACTTTTTGCTCGTTTGCTTTTTACACTTCTGCTGAAAAAATGCTCTTTCGATTTTTCATTCGGTGACTTTCCTCTTCTTCACCTCCATGGATCACTTCCACACGATGAAGTAGGCGATCTAAAATCGCTGTGGTGATGCCTTGGTCACCGATTAAATTGCCCCATTCTTCTGGACTCTTATTTGATGTCAGGATAATCGAACTTCGTTCGTATAAATGATTGATTAAATGAAAGAATAGATTTGCTTCTCGCTGATCCATGGCCATATACATTAAATCATCAATGATCACTAGGTCGGCATTTTTAATTCTCTTCAGCTGAACTTTAGATTTGTTGAGGTATTCCTCTGATTTGAGAAGCTGCACCAGTTCACCCATTGTAGCGAAATACACATTGAATCCTCTGTAAACAGCCTCAAGTCCAAGCCCAATTGCGATATACGTCTTACCAATGCCTGGAGGTCCCAAAAGAATCAGATTATATTGTTGCTCTAGCCAGCTTAATTCTCGGAGTTGAGAGAGCTGTCGAGCTGTCAGAACGTTTTGTCCGTCCAACTCAAACTCATCTAATGACTTCACGAAAGGGAAGCGTGCCCATTTCATTCTCTTCTCCAGGCTTTTCGCTTCACGTTTGTCTAATTCATATCGAGTGATAGACTCTAAAAATTCTAAGTAAGTCCATGATGCTTTTTCAGCTTCGCGAAGAAGCTTTGGCAGCTCCTCCGCAGTCTCAGCTAGACGTAGCTGCCGGAATTGATCTTGTAGTTCATGTACAGTCTTATTCATCAGACTCTACCTCCTAAAATGCTCGAGTAGGCAGCTAAAGAACGGGTAGAGGCTTTGATATGAGAATGTTTTGGTGAACTCGTGTAAAAGGATTGTACTTGTTCAACCGGTTCATCTTGTAAAGTATTCAGGTGATGAGCGATATCACGAAAATCATTTGCATTATAAAGCTTTTCTGTTGTGCACTTGGTCAAAACCCTATTAATGACAGCTGGATATTGTTGAATCACTTTATAAAGTATCGTGAACTGATCTCTCCGATACCTCGGGTATCTTTGGCTAATCTCATCTAAATAGGCAGATGCTTGGATCTGATCTTCAAAGTGCGAGATGAGACGTTGCTTAAGCTCTTCCACACCTTTAGAGCGATCGCGCGTATGGTGACGATTTTGAATCAGTTTTCCTTTTTCAGAGCTGATGATATGCTCGGCGACTTCACCATTTGTTTCTTTACGAATCACTAGGGCGCTGTGATCTTCTTGCTTCACTTCAATCCACACAAGGTTCTCACCCATATTTTGATAAGTCCCGAGTGGGACGGAATAACGGTTTGACTTGTACCGAATCGTGTTGTCCTTGCTAACACTTCTTGTTATACTTTGGTTATTGGTACTTTCATATGAAAGTAACGAAGAGACTGGCTGTAAGTGTTGCTTTTCGAGGAGAAACACTTCTGCTGGTCTTTTTTTCGTTGTCTGATGAACCTGATAATTACCAGTACGCTTGAGCCACTGTTTTGCTCGTTCATTCCAATCTTCTATATCTCTAAATACACGACTGTCAGCGAAGTTGCCTTTTATGTATTTCACTACATTCTCGATCATACCTTTAGATTCTGGATCCGCCCTTCGGCAAAGGTGAACTTTGAATTTACGCTCGTTCACATAGCTTTGGAATTCAGCTGTTAAAATCAGTTGTCCTGCATTTTCGCTTACTGCTATTAAATGATCCTGATCATAGACAATTTCTTCTGTTCGTCCTCCGTAGAATTGGAATGCATTTTCGTGACACCGAATGGCGTCTCTTGTGGTGAATGGACGTGCTTGCCATTCCATATATTTATGTCGTGAGTTAGCGAGTACAAAGGCAATAAAGTACAGTTTGATATCTTTGTTGTTTACTGTTTTTTGTTTTGTTTCTCCCCAGTCTACCTGGAGTTGTTTACCCATAGGTTGTTCAGGGACTGCTTCATATTGACGGACAATTACCTTTTTCTCAATCTGATAAACTTCTCGAATTCCCCTCACATAAGTTCTTACAGTACTTCCACCGACCAATAGGTCGGGATATCTTTCTAATAGCCAATCATGGATCTGAGCACTGCTTAGTTGGGGATACTCTTCTAGCCACGCCAGTATCCAATCCTTATAATCGTCTAGTTTTTTCTTCTTCCCCAAGGGCTGTTCAGTATAGGCTTTTGCCTTATCGAATGTCATTGCTAAATACTTATAGACAGTCGGTCTTGAGATCTTAAGCTCCTTAGCGATTTGTGCTACTTTAAATTTTCTCTTATGTAATTCCTGAATCTTAATATATAACACTAACTTCTCCTCCAAAATCCTAACCTCCAGTAAAATAACGTCACGATCTATTTTACTAAAGTGGTAGGTTGATTGAGCAAAAGTATAAAATCTTATCGAGCAAAAAGTGTCAACTTTATTCTAGCGTTTACAGAAGCACGGAGATAAAATATAGGGCTAGGGAACTCCTCCCTTTTTGTATGGATTATCTCATGATTTTCTCTAATAGGGTATTAGTTATAAAGATCCGAGTGTTTATGTTAAGTATAAAAAAGATTTTAGGCCTAGTATTAGAAGATAATAGGCCTAAAATCCTTAAATATAGTGAATAATAAGTTATGTTATTTCTGGATATTTACTGTGGATGAATTCCTGTGTAAATTACTTGTGCAGGCATTAATCCAGTAAATCGAATATATACACCATTACCATCATTTACTGCAACTAAAGTTCCTGAGACACCACCACCTACGATCACTAAAGAAGCTGTTATAGCTTTAATGAGAGCAGTTGGAGCAGTGAAAACAGGCATCCATGCTGCAGCTATTGCAGCTCCACCTGCTCCAGCCCCAATTAACTGCGCTGTAGTCCTAGTTAAATCATCACTTAAATATACTCGATATCCCCACCAAAGTATGTCTATACCATTACGGTTTGCCATTTCTTCAAATTCATTTGTGGAGAAATCACTTTGAGTAGCACTGTCTCCAAAGGTTAATACTCCATCTTCAATTTTTGCTTCAGCCAATTCTTCATCAGTAATCTGATTAAGGAGATTATTTGTCTCCTCAACTTTATTTACTACTGCTTCATAATCTTCTGCATTTAAGTTTGTTTCAAGTTCGGATTCATTTATAGTGGTGTAAAGCAAACTTTACAAAGGGGGCAATTGTCATAAAGAATAATATCCGTGAATTAAGGAAACAAAAAAATTTATCACAGAAAGGTTTAAGTGAGTCTTTAAACGTTAGTAGGCAAACAGTTATTTCGATTAAAAATGGGAAATATGATCCATCACTTAAATTAAGCATGAGAATAGCTCAATTTTTTGATAGAAAAGTAGAAGACATTTTTGTATTGGAGGAATAATATATGAATAAAAAAATGGAAATATTTTTAACTCTATGGGCTCCATTAGTAATGTTAATTATAGCTGTAGTATTCATATTCTGGGGACAAGACGTGTGGGTAATGGGAATATTGGTATTTGGAATAGCTTTAAACGCTCTAACAGATTTAAAGTTAAAAGGAACTAATGTTAATGAGGATGAACGATATAGATATATCGTTTTAAAAAGCTCTGATATGTCAAACAGAATCACTGGGACGGCTCTGATAATTCTTACTATAGTACATTTTCTCTTCACACAGTTAGAAGGTTCATTAGTTTTAATCACATTATTATTAGTTCATTATGTTTCACAGGCTTTAAGTTCTTTATTAATAAGTAACAAATACTAGTTAACTGAAATTAGGCTTCAATTAAAGTAAAAATCACCAATCATATTGCTCCATTAATGGAAAGGCTAATAAATAGAAGAGTAAATATTGAACCGTTTGATGAGAAAGAGATCGAAGCTAAAAACCCTTTTGGATTTAGGTTAGTTCCTGTGGAAGTATGGAAAGGTTCAAAATTTGAGCGTTCTTTCGTAACAATTTTGGGTCAAGGCATATTTGAGCAAATTGCTAAGATTATTGCAGAAGGTTCTTGAAGGAAATGTTAGTGTCGCTACCTTTAGAGCAACGGATATTTCCTCAAGAGATGAAGTAAGTGCATTAATAGATTTCACTGTGGAGAAATACGGAAGAATAGATACACTCATTAACAACGCAGGATTAATGTTATTCTCTAAATGGGATAATGCTCATGTTGATGAGTGGGAAAAAATGATCGACTTAAATCTAAAGGGAGTATTATATGGTATAGCTGCTGTTCTCCCACAAATGAAAAAGCAAGGCTCTGGTCAAATTATTAATGTTGGTTCAGTAGCAGGTCACGCAGTAGGTGAAGGTCACGGTGTCTATAGTGCGACAAAATACGCGACAAAAGCCATTACAGAAAGCTTAAGAGAAGAGATATCTGTAAATCATAATATTCAAGCGGTATACATTTCACCGGGCGTAATCGCAACTGATTGGCAAGAGAAGGTGACGGATAAAGATGTGAGTTCCGTGTTAGGTAACCTGAATGAAGTAGCGATTTCACCAGAACATGTGGCTGAAACCATCGCTTTTGCAGTGAATAAGCCGAGTAATGTTATGATAAACGATATTTTTGTGACACCAACGAAACAAGTATGGTAAGAATCTATATCGTATGAAGCACTGGAGCGGATAAGTCATTGCTTATTGATTTATGGGGTGCTAAAAAAGCAATTGATTATGCAAAATCATCAGGTATCACACACTTTATTCAACTAAGTGCAGCAGATAGTTTAGATGTGGATGAGGAAAACGAGAAAATGAAGCCTTATGCGGTTGCAAAGTATATGTCAGATTTCTATGTTGAAAAAAGCGACCTACAGTACACAATTGTGCGACCAGGACCAATGAACAATGAAAAAGCATCTGGAAAAATAGAGTTACATCCAACAAGGCAAGATCATTTTAATGATTATCGTATCACTAGACAGGATGTTGCGCAGGTACTCGATCAAATAATTGGAAATGAAAAGTTATTTGGTAAGAGTTTTTATATTAAGCAAGGTGACGAATCAATCGAGGAAGCAGTAAGCAAACATTTTTAATATCTAGGGTATAACTCTTCAACGAAATATTTAGTAATTTATGAGTACCAAGGCTTTTAGAGCTTTGGTGCTTTTTTTGTTATTCGTCATAAGAGGGATAGGTTGGATCGTTTCCCCTTATTAACTTAAAATGGAGAGTAGATAGCTTAATACGTTACTTCTTTGCAACAGCTTTATGTTGGATGAGTAAGATTGAAGATGCTATTCCAATAAAGTTAAGTATGATTCCGATTGGTGCAAGGATGAATACCAGTATTGTTGGTAAATCCAACAAGGAGGGAAGGATGCTAATCGGTATACCAATTAATAAAGTGATTAAGACGTTTCTAAATAAAATCTGCTCCTTCATTATGAGTAGCTCCTTAGATTAGTTATGAGTACGATTTAGAGCTAACGTAGCTATTCATTTTCTTTCTCAAATACTATAATTTCCACTATCCAAAAAACCACAATAATAATTATCATGCAAACTGAGAAAGTGGTACTAGAAAAGTTGAAAACATTCTTTGCAATTAACAAAAGAATTAATAAAGGGAAAACAGTAAGAAATCTAAATTTTAATCTTTTTATAATGACCATGCCTTTCAATTTAACTTTCATTTTCTAATTATATCAAAAGGATGAATTTATTAGAAGTGGTTAAAGCTTCTTGCTTAAACCAACTAAAGACCCGACTACATTGTCATAAACGAATCCTGTCGGGCACTTAGCATATAGGTTTTACTGTTTCACAAAAGCGTATTTCTGGTTAGAGATGACAATCCCAATGGCTATAACGGTAAGTACAAGAATCGTTAGTGGGAAAGAGATACTTCCAAATGAATCGAGCAATAGCCCTCCTATAATCCCTCCACCAGCAATTGCTGCATTCCAAACGGTTGTGTTCATAGACATTGCGGCGTCTACATTTTTTTCGCCTACTGATTGAGCTAGCGCAGTTTGTAATAAAGTAGCAGCCCCACCAAACGTAATTCCCCATAAGGCAATCCCAATGAAAATGATGAACGCGTAGCTACCTGCAAATTGAAATAATACTGCTGATAATGAGAAACCAATTAGACTTACTAAGACAAGCAGTCTAAGTTTCTTATCAATTAAAACACCTGTAATATATATACCAATTAGTGAGAGACCACCAAAGATAAATAATGAGATCCCTACTTTAGAACCTACATTCATCGCTACAAGAAATGGTGCAATATATGTGTATAGAATATTATGAGCGATCATCCATAAGACGACAACCGACAAAATGGGGCGTACTCCAGGCATGGTGAATACTTTATACAGACTTACACGATTCTTACTTGAATTACCAGAGAAATCTGGAACCTTAACTACAATCCAAATGATTAAGATAAACGCTAAAGTGGACATGATGATAAAAACCGCTCTCCACCCTAGATAATCTCCTAAAATCGTACCGACTGGAACTCCTAAGCTTAGAGCAATCGGTGTTCCCACCATAGCTATTGCTGTAGCTCGACCTTTTAATTCTTTTGGAACCATTCTTCTTGCATACCCAGTTAGCATACTCCAGACAATACCAGCTCCTACACCTGCAAAAAAGCGAGCGGCTAAAGTTAATGTGTAATTTGAAGATAAGGCCGTAATCGTATTAAAGATAAAGAACAAACCAATTGCAAAAAGTAGTAGTGGTTTTCTCTTCCAGCTTTGAGTTGCAAACGTAACTGGTATAGCAGCTACAAGTGATCCAACTGCATATAAGGTAACTAACTGTCCTGCAAGTGGACTAGTCACGTCTAATCCATTACTAATGTGCGGGAGTAAACCGGCTGGAACTGTTTCAGTCATGATACAGATAAATCCAGCCATTGATAGTGCTAATAAACTCGTTAAAGGTAACTTTGGTTTAGCGTTTTGCGATTGGCTAATATCAGACATTGTACGTATTCTCCTTTTTATAAATAAAAGTTGGAAGATATAAAACTCCTTTCGTCATTTATGGATCGATCAATCCATATGTTATTCTATCTCTTTATGGTTGTCAATCATTTATGGATCAATTAGTATATAAGTAAGTAATCAAGGAGGTGTACGTATGGCTCGAACGGGACGCCCTCGTGTATTTGACAAAGAATCAGCCATATCTAAAGCTATGGTTTTATATTGGGAACAAGGTTTTGAATCTACGTCACTTGCACAGCTTAAAGAAGCGATGGGGATATCATCTGCAAGTTTTTATGCGGCGTTTGGTTCTAAAGAGAACCTGTTCAAAGAAGTGATTGATCGGTACAACACGTCTTATGGTACAGTGACAGATTGTTTAGCTGATCCATCATTGCACCCTAAAGAGGCAATCGAAAAAGCCTTAAGACAGACAGCCAAGATGCAGACAGATCCCAGCCATCCTTCAGGTTGCATGCTGGTGTTATCAGCAAATGTCTGTTCAGAAAAAAATAAACATGTACGTGATGTGGTATTTGAAGAACGGACCTTAGTTAGGGCTAATCTAGAAGCATGTATTTTAAGAGGACAAAAAAACGGAGATATAACGAGTAACGTTAACTCAGATGTTTTATGTACGTTAATAGAAGGCTTTATGTATGGAATCTCTACACAGGCGAGAGACGGAGTAGGTCATCAATCAATGGACCAAGCTATAACGCAAATGATGAAAACGTTTGATATGTAAGATGGAAGTGTAAGGACGAATAACATTATAACAATTCTATTAGTGTTCATTTTACATCTGATGCATTTTGAAAAGAGTCACTAATTGGTAAGCGGAAGAGATGTTTTGTTGATCAATTTTCTGTTAAGATGCCAAGGCTTTAAGAGCTTTGGTATCTTAAATTGAACGACTAGTCAGAATCCTTTTTAAATTACCTCTACAACTAAAGATGTAGCAACGCTCGGACTTTATGAAGTGTCTATGTATAAGGTACTCTGATATTCTTTACTAGCGAATGATAAACACATTATTAATATCTAGTAGAGAGGTTGAGGCAATTTGAATAGACATTTCATTATTCTTGGGGCAAGTAAAGGCTTAGGGGATGCGTTTGTGAAAGGGTTACCTACTAATGGAGATACCGTATGGATCATATCAAGAACCAGACCAGATACCTTAGACTTGAATGATGGCGTTCAGAGAAACTGGTTAGAAGTGGACTTGTCACAGCAAGATCAAATAGGTGTGGTTAAAGACGCACTAAAAGATCAAACAATAGATGTGCTTATTTACAATGTTGGCGTATGGGAGAAGGATGGATTTGAAGATGATTATGACTTTGATCATGATAACCCCAAAGACATTGCTACTATATTAAATATTAACTTAACTTCAACAATAACTTTTACTCAAGCCTTATTACCAAATATAAGAAAATCAAAAAATGGTAAGGTTATCTTAATTGGATCAACCGCTGGATTAGATAACACTAGCAATTCACAGGTTTCTTTTGTAACTTCTAAATATGGACTACGTGGGATATCAAGTGCATTAAGAGAACATGTAAGGAAAGATCGAATTGCGGTTACTTGTATCAATCCAGGTGAACTGGCTGCCGAGATCCCTTATGAAGATGGAGCTGAAAAGGCTATAATCGAATATGCAGGTACGAGAATTCCGGTTCAAGATATTGTATCGATAGTCAACTGTATAGTGAGTTTGTCTGCTGTTTCATGTGTTAAAGAATTGAATATACCAGCTATAACAGACAAAAACTGTTAAGTCCTATACTTTCTTAAAGACACACTAGCATTTATTGGTGAGGGATATCAGCTTTACATCTCTCTTGTAAATGATGAGCATACATTTAACTCTTTAAAAATGCCTTATACTGAACAATATGGTGAAAAGAATGAGCATTTTTACTTTATAAATCTGAATAATGATCCTAAAGCGCCATATCACCCAGTAACGTTGTTAGAAAAAGAAGAGGGTTAATCTTCTTCTTTTTTAGTAAAACTTGATCTTATTATTAAGTATGTTTAATACGTATATTTTAATCAGTGTTTTGATTATATACGTAATGGTCTCTATATGTTATCCAGGAGATTCAGAGAGACATATTAATACGTTTACTATAGGGTTTTAAATGTATGTATACCAAGCTTTTGAGTGCCAAAGCGTGGAGGTTCGAGTCCTCTTAATGCCATATAGGAAGTATGTTGAAGTACCAGCCCTTTTAGAGCTTTGGTGCTTTTTTATTTGTGTATTTTTGCTCGTATCTTAATAACATTGCAAAAAATGAATGGAAAATATCTTATTGACCATTATCAATATTCAGAATATAATACATATGACTATATAAGTTATTTTAGTCATATGTATTATGGAGGTGTAATAAGATGGCTAAAGGTTTTACTGAGCAACAAAAAGTAACCATTCACAATAAGTTACTTGAGGAATGCAAAGAGAGTTGGCAGCGATACGGATTTAAAAAAACAAGTATTGATGACATTTGTAAGAGTGTAGGGATCTCTAAAGGAGCGTTCTACATTTTCTTTGATACAAAAGAGGCCCTATTTTATCAAACTTTTAAAACTATACAGGATCGTTTATATGAGGATGTAGAAAGTAAGTTAGCGGCCATGTCAAACAAGTTTGGTGTTGCCGAGGCGTTAAAGCAAATCTATAGAGTTTATAATGAATGCACGTTTATCTATGATATTAAAAACCCCGATTTTTTAGCATTCTTTAATAAGTTAGAAGAGGAACAGAGAGAGGAACTTACTGAAAAAGCGTATAGATCAACTAAGTACATGTTAGATAAACCTTATCTCACTTTAAAGATTGAGGAGGATCTAGCTATATCAGTATTATCAGCGATGTTAAACACAATCACTCAAGAAAGTACCTTGTGTAGTCCTGTAAGTGTTTTTGATTTTATGATTGACAATCTGATTGATAACATATTCGAGTAGGAGGAGACAATGTATGAAATCCATTAATGTGAAAGACCACACTAAAAAGTATATGGACGTCTCAAGAAAAGCAGCGAAGGGCACATACCCTTCAATCAGGGTAGCGAAAATTGGTTCAAACCTCGGTATTGGAATAGGTGTAGCTTTGATGGGTGTAGGTATCTATATAATAAGTATAGGTAATACTTACGGAGTTGGGAGTATCCTTGCGGGTGCTGTAACAATTGTTTCGAATATTATCAACTTAAAAAGAATCGAGAAGCAATCGAAAAAGGGATGAGAAGGGCAACTTGAGCATTATGGGAAAGATGTTGAGTTTTTACGTGATCATGGAAAAGAATTTATCGTGTCCGGTTTTACTCCATCAAAAGATAAATAACTATACTCTCTTGATACGTCTCACACTATTAACTAACAGCGAGCTTAGAATTGTAAATGACAAAAATACAAACCAAGTATTCATATTAAAATATTGATTATTCAATTGCATGCTGAAACCAACTGTGATCATGTGAATATACTCCATATCATGGGACCCCATAAAATCGAAGTATTCATTTGCTAAAAGGTCTCTGTAATCGTCTAACTTACTAAACTGATACATGATCCCGAAACAGATATGTGAGATTAAAATGAGTACTAGTATGTTCAGGTGCTTTTTTTTAATCTCTACATGACGTAAGAGAATTGAAACTATCCAAACAATACTAATTGTAATAGGTATTAGGATGAACACAAATACGATTGCAATATTTCCATTTCCAGCGCTAAAAGGGGGTTTGGAACTAGCTGTTAGATTACATAAGAGAAAGATTTCAGCTGTTAAAGAATATAAGATTGCCAAGATCCAGATCCATTTGCTCATCAGTACCTCCCAAGTTAAGAAGCATATAAGATTATAATAACTTAGAGGGTAGATTATTCAATAATTAAGATTGTATAACACTGAATGTGGACTATCAATGAATCAAATAATATAAGAAGTAACCGATTGTGCCAAGGCTTTTGAGCTTTGGTACTTTTTATATTGACACGCCCGTCCTTATCATACATTCTAATATTAAAACATACATTTGAATGTTTGTGATACGGAGGTTTCAAATAATGAACACATATGAAGTCATTATTATTGGTGGTGGCCAAGCAGGATTAGCCATGGCTTATGCACTGAAGCAACAGAATATTCCCTACATAATCCTTGATGAAAATGAAAAGCCTGGTGCATCTTGGGAACAAAGATATGATTCTTTAACGTTATTTACACCAAGGAATTATAGTACTTTGTACGAATATACTATAGAAGGAGAGCCACAGGGTTTTCCGAGTAAGAATGAGTTAGCTTTGTATATGAAAAGGTTCGTAATGGAAAAGGGATTATCTATTAAACACAACGAAAAAGTATTAAATGTGACTAAGGACAAGAACCAGACGTTTCTTATAGAGTGTGAATCAACGACGTACACTGCTGCTCAAGTAGTCATAGCAACAGGAGCATTTCATGATCCATTTATTCCAGACATTCATGACCAAACGATCCCATTTATGATTCATTCATCAGAATACAAAAATCCTAACCAAGTTCCAAAAGGAAAGGTATTAGTTGTAGGAAGCGGAAATACAGGCGTACAAATTGCAGCAGAGCTAAGCCACACTCATAATGTCATTCTTTCTAGCAGTCAAAAGATTAGAAACATCCCCAAACATATAATTGGTAAGAGTCTATTCTGGTGGTTTGATGTACTTGGACTGTCCAAAGCTACACCCGATTCCTTGGTCGGTAAGTTTCTACGCAAAAGAGATCCGATTATCGGGAGCGATTATAGACGTGTAAAGAAAGTAGTTAAAATGGTAAGTAGAGTCATAAGAGTGGAGCGTGGGAAAAGCTATTTCCAAAAAGATTATCCACTAGCTATAAACTCTATCATATGGGCTACAGGCTTTAGAAACCGATATGACTGGATTCAGATCGAAGGAGTCGTTAACTTAAAAGGGCAACCTATTCATACTTTCGGAGAATCACTGGTTATAGGTCTCTACTTTATAGGGTTAAGCTGGCAGAGTCGAAGAAGCTCCGCCTTGATTTATGGAGTAAAACACGATGCTAATTATATTGTAAATCTCATTTTAAAGAGTCAGTGTGGTGAAAAATAGGGAGGTGCTTTATGAAGAAATTAATACCTATCTTTTGTACTGGATTGGTTTTTCTATTCGTAGGGTGTTCTAATAATGACGACTCAAAGACCGTGACTAACTCGGAAGAAAATCCGACAGCAGAAGAGGTTCTAACAGGAGATACAGAAGTTGATATTCTGATGTTTAACGGGATCATATACAAAACAAACATTGATTGGGTCGATGAACTCACGTTAACAAAAGGTGATCAGCTGGGTGAAATTAAAGTGCAAGCTGCAGATGGGAACTATGATTACACGAATGAAATGGCAAATAAGTTATTAATCGGTTCAGTTATCTTTGAAGCAAATGAAAGAGATGATGTGTTAATTGTAGATGAGGATGGGGAACTGCATTATTATTATGCGTTAGTAGAAGGGTAACAGAAAATGTGAAAGCGAAGTTATCTATTTGAAAAATATGGGTATGGTTGTTCATACAGTATTGAGACTCCAAGGGGGCAAAGGTATGAACAAGCCGTTAAGATATTCGTCATTTCTATTACTTAGTATCGCTCTATTTGGATGCAATCAACTTGAGAATGAAGTGAAAGAACTTGAACAGGAATATGGAATTGAGATCCATATTAATGAGATTGGTGATCGTGATCCGCAAACAATTCCTACATTTGATAGAGAACAAGTTGAAACGTTACTAACCTACATTGTAAGGTTCAAAGAAGAAGAACAACAAGAAGGGCATACAAGTCATTACCTTGGAGATGCTCTTTTAGAGTCAGTTCGAACAGGTGATGAAAAAGAAATACCCGTAGATTCCTATCGTCTATATTTGGGGACAAAAGGAGAGGAAGTCGATGTGTATAATTTGTTGACGACCATTAACTTTTATTCAGATCGTGATGACAGGGTAGTAGCCGATATTGATGCTGTAAGGACTGGGAGAGGAGGAGTTGATTGGCAACAAAGTGTAGGGGAAGTCATCGAAGCAACTCAAGAAGAAATCGAGTTTTACTTAGAAGGTGAATGGTTGGGTGAATTTCTCTATGAAGGGAAGATTCTATCTTTTACTGAGCCAAATACTTTGTCGTTTATTCTGACGCATGAGGAGATAGAAGAGTATAGGCAGCAGGCTATTAATATAGATGCTGTATCTTAAAAACGAATCCTACAACAACCTCTCTTCATCGTATTTTCTACCTTTGTATTGTTTATAATAAAAGAAATCGCTCACATGAATTGTCATGAATGGATAAAAAAGAGGGAATCATGTGCTAAAGAAGACATTGATATTCGCTACATTTTCTATCGGAGCCTTAATAGGTGTGCTTTCACTTCAAACGGCATTTGGCGGAGAAGAAATGACTGATTATTCATTAAATGATTCAGGAGAAACGTATGGATCGGCCTTATATTCTACCTCTTCAGCAGATGAGCCTGATCTAATTCAGGCTATTGGAGTAGATGGAACAGAAGGTTATATAAAAAAAGTAGACTTAGATAGAGTAACAGGTGAATCCGATTTACCCAAAACCCCTGAAGAGGCGTTAGCAAAGCAAGCAGAACGAGAGAGAAATCAAGATACGGACATTCCTTTATATGAAGCAAATGGTAAGACGGTTATAGGTGTGTTTAGTATAAGTTTGAATACTGAGTGAGTTGAACACGGAAGTTTGCTTAATGTAGATAGATAATGTATGTAAGAGGTAAAAACGAATAGAATCGGCTAATCTTTAGCCGATTCTTTTTTTTATGCCTTTGCTTTTCCTGTTGTAACTAAGATACTAACTAATTTATCCTGGAGAGAATTTATAGGTAGTAAATCAAATATATTATCAAGGTTGTAGTTCGCTTTTTAAATTGTTTTATAAACAGGCTACAGGGTAGACTTTGACTAAGGAAAATTATAGGAGGGTATGAATGGGAGCTAAATCTTTGCTGGTAGGTGGATTAATCTCAATTGGTATTGGCCTAGTATTACTTTTATTTGTTATGTTTTATTATCCAACAGGTGAAAGTTCTTGGGGAGGCGTAGGTGTACTGTTGATATCAGTAATTTTTGGTCTATTAGGGCTCTTACTACTATTAATCGGACTTTTATTGAGATTAAGAGAAAAACGTATGGAGAAGTTATAGGAGAAAAGATAAAAATACCAATACCTTAAATATCTTTGTAGGAGGTTACCATGAGTAGACGTTTTTACAGAGCATCACAATACTCTCTTGTATCGGCTCTGATGATGCTTATAGTAGGGTTTATCCTAGGGGGATCTTTTTATTGGCAAGGAGTAATTGGTTTTGCATTAGGTGGGTTTGTAAATGGATATTTCATACATCCATATTTTGAAAGAAAAAGAAAGGAAAGCGCAAAGTAAAGTTTGATTTTATTTAATAGTATCTTGATGTCCAGTTGTCGCTAAGTAATGCAGTTTACACTCTTTAGGAGGTTTTGCGATTGAAAGATATCATTACGATCGATTTCTTCTTTTATCATGTGAATGAAGATGGGAATCCAATTTGGACAACAGATGAAGAGCCGGATAGGGTTCATATGAAAGATCAGTCAGCTATAGAGGTCGTTAGGGAGACATTAATTGGTCAAGATTTTCACGCGTTACCTGGATTTATAGAAATAAAATGGAATGACCAAATGATTTTAGATGAAAAGGACGCTACGTATGATCTATTGTGCATGTGGGACTCTTTACTATCAGGGTTAATTAAGGATTACCAAGAACCACCTTGGCCACTACTTTCTCTAACACCAGATAGCTATGAACTGATTGCAACAGATCAAGAAATTGAACTAAGTATCATTCGACGAAATTATGTTGACCAAGAAGATGAGCAAATACACTTTAAGCATATTCCATTAACCATTTTTAATGAAGCAGTCTTTCATGCAAGTCAACGATTTATTCAATTTATCAGGCAGTTTGAGTTTGATCTAGAAGAGTCTTCGTATAGTAATTTATTAGAGTCACAGGAGCTTTTAGAAAAGAAGTTTTCCTAAATAAATACGTTATGTTTCTTTATCTAAAGAAGGAGACCAAATAATGTTTGGTACATATAAAGAGATAATACCGACAATGTGATACCAATAGTGATGGATGCGGTGGCAATGAGGATGAATTTACGGATCGTGATTTCATTTCTCTTATAAGCTATGTTTAGCATTTTCACTATAAAATAAACGGTCATGATTAGAATAATGGTGGAGTAAATCGTTGCTAGAATGGCTTCCATGAGTGTCGCTCCTTTTTAAATCGTCTATTTATTTTACCATTAATTGTTATATATGTGGGGTACCAGAATTAAAGAAATTCAACTCAGAAAAGCGCCAGTTATACTCGCTTTTTAATAGGTATTGGATTCGATCCTGTCTGGTCTTAATGTCTCTTGAATTAATCACTTTAACACCTCTCTTCTTAACTCTATATTACTATGATTTCCATTCGTTATTTCTGTCTACATGCTATTTTTTAGCGTAATTTCAACTAAAAGTATATTACGTCAAGTAGGATGACTGAAGGATTTCGTACTAGATCATTTATATTAAATCGATTGTTAAAAAGAGCAGAGGAGGAAGTGCACATGATTTACACACGTGATCCAATCATTGTAGAGTTTCCATTAAGAGGAGAGTGGTATGCTCCTAACACGCCAGGAACGAAAATTCCTAGTCATGGTACCGACAAATTTGGATCTAGATATGCTTATGACTTTGTTCAAGTGAATTGGAATCAAAAGGGATGGCCTGCTTACCGGACGGGCTTAGCTCACTACTTGTTTTCTGGAGTTCCGATCCATGAATACTATTGTTGGGGGCAAGATGTGTTTGCTCCTTGTGACGGGGTTGTTATCAAAGCGGAGGATGGATATCCAGAACGAGCAAAAACGAATTTGCTCAAGGATCTGACTAATGCATACAAACATGCTAGATGGTTCGACCCGATTAAAGATGATGTGCAATCAGTGGCGGGTAATTACATCATGTTAGATTGTGCCAATAGTGTGTATGCTGCTTTTGTTCATCTTCAATTGGGGTCTGTCCAAGTAGCTGTCGGTCAGTCTATAAAAAAAGGTGAATTCATTGGAAAGGTTGGACATTCGGGGAACTCTTTTGCTCCACATTTACATATTCAGTTTATGGATGACAGTGATATAGCTGACGCGAATGGAGTTCCTTTTGCGTTTGAACAATACGAAGTCTATAAAAACGGTGTATGGGAAAGTGTAGTAAATGGTATTCCAACAAATAAAGATCGAATAAGATTTTATAAGGATGACTGCTGAAGAGTGAAACCTGCATAAAAAAGCTTGCAAACAGTTTGCTTGCAAGCTAATTTACTATGATTCCATTGCATCTGCTTTTGTCATTTGTATCGTTCCATAAGGATGGTGCGGAGGGGCATAGATGGTATACAGTTTTAATGGAGTTGGTCCAGTATTAATAATGTTATGCCATGTACCTGCTGGGACCATAATGGCACTATCCTCAAACACATTGGCTTGAAACGTTAGATTATTTGGATTCTGCGGATTATCCCCCATTTGAACTAACCCCTGACCTTGTTCGATGCGAAGAAATTGATCAGTATTAGGATGAATTTCCAACCCGATGTCGTCCCCTACATTAATGCTCATGACAGTCACCTGCAGATGATCTCCTGTCCAAATGGCAGTACGGTAGGTGTTATTATTTCTTGCTGCTTGTGCAATGTTAAGGGTAAATGGATCCTTCCCGTAATCCGTTTTGGGTTGCTGATACGGAACGGTTCTATTTATGGACTGTGATTGAGTGTAGGGGTAGTATATTGAGTTTCTTTGAATAAAGGGGTAGCAAGAGTAAAAAGGATTCTGATAGTAATACACAATATCACTCCTTAGCTTTTATATTGTGTATTATATGCATTAGCCTACTGGAGGTTCATCAGAAAAGTACATTAAATCGCGTGAGTGTAAATGACTAAGAAATAAATGTAAGCGTGTATAATAGTTTTAGTATGATAAAAATGATTGTAAAGGAGTTTTAAAATGGATCGCATGAAGCTTGGTCAATTCGAATGGTTAAATGAAGGATCACACTCTTTCAAAGAAGAGAAAATGGTCATTATAGCTCCGCCCAAAAGTGATTTTGCCTATGACAATGGGATGACCTCGGGATCAAGTGAATTATCAAAAAGCCTTAACAATGCTCCCTACTTTTATACAGAAGTAGAAGGAGATTTTGTTATGAGTGTTAACGTATCACTCACTTTTAAAGATACATTTGATGCTTCTGCCATCATGATCCACCAGAATGAAGAATGCTGGGCAAAAGCGTGTTTAGAACGAACGGATTTCAATAAAAATGCTGTTGTAAGCGTTGTACGAAATCAAACGACAGATGACGCTAATGGAAATCATATTGAGGGAGATACAGTATGGTTAAAAGTAGTTAGAGTTGGGAATTCATTCTCGTTTCATTACTCTTTAAATGGTGAACACTATGAAATGATGCGCGTTTTTCACTTGCCTGTTAAAGAAACGATTAAAGTCGGATTTGTTGCTCAAGCTCCTATAGGTAATGGGGGAGAGCGTTATTTTTCAGATTACAAATTGGAGTGTAAAACAGTTAAGAACATTAGGTATGGTAAATAGGTTCATTCAAGTCATTTGTGTATGAACATAATGAACCATAGGAAATGTACTGAATGTCATTTTCGTGTATACTAAATTTACTTAATAAAATAATGATTACTTAGGAGGAGCCTGTCACCAGGGGATGAATATGTCCATTTGATGATGGGCTTTTTTGCGTTTTATAAAGGAGATGATGATATTGCTAGTGAAAATCGAACACTTGATATTTAAGAGAAGTCATTGTCATTCCTTTAACTCAATTAAAAGGTCACATTACCTATATAGGAAAAAAGGTTTTGCATAGTCATCCTTATTTCGATCAGGAACACAATCAAACAACGAAAAATCGTTTTATCAAATTACTGAACAGACTTCCTTCAAAGGGAAATAATTGTGGCTACCGAATGATTATTCATGTTAGCAGAGAGATTTCAGGGTTTGATGATGAATGTATCAAAGAATGGATTAGAATGAGTATGAATGATTTACAAGAAATAGTTGGACACAGGATGGATTGGTTGGGGATTAATCACTTCGCTCATGAAGATGGTTCTCCTCATACTCATCTCATTATTTGTGGGTACAGCTTAAATAGTCAGATGAGAATGGATTTAAATTCGTATCATTTCCTGCAATTGGAGAAGAGTCTTCATTCACATTTTTCATCGAGTTTATATGAACGTTTGTAATTTAACGAAACCTTAATATAACTTCTAAATGACGCACCCATACATTGTATACGATTAGAATGAATCCATATTTAAAAGCTGGGGTGAGAATATGACCAAAGATCTTCTTTATCTTTTAAGTATTTCGGCTCTGTTCACTTTGTTCGGGTGTACATTAGATGATCAGATGGATGTTAATGAGACAACAGAAGGAAGATTTTTGAAATTGACTAATGGTCAAAGTATTTTAGTTAATGATCAAGGAATCATGGTAATGGAAAATGAACTCAATGAAAGTGAAGTATGTGAAGACGTTACGCTGGGTGATAAGATTGCAATCATTACGAATGCAATAAATCAAAGTGATCCTGCCTCTGCTAATGTTACATCTTGTACATTTCTAGAGGAAGGTGCTCTGAGTGAATTACCGAATGAAACGTTAGATCGTCTGCAAGAAATGGGATGGGTAGTTGATCAATCAGAATAACCGGCAAAAAAATTGCAATTTAACGATATTTCTTAATTTTTTGGTTTAAAACTAAGAAAAGTGGGTATAAGGATTCTGATAAACATCATTAGTTGAACTTAAATTCAATACAGTAAGGAGTAACTACCATTTTCTTTTATTCTATTAAATTTAGTAGCGGACAAAATTATTATTTTGGATCATCATCACACTTAGAGAATCCAAACGATATCACTTCCTATGCCATTGAGAAAGGGTTTATGTACAAGCAGGACATTTTAAATGTGCTTGCTGCAAGGAGAGTGCGATCAGATCAGATTAAAGGTGTGGCGAAAGTCATTTGAAGCACGTGTATTTGCTTGTACTATAGTTAAATAGTACAACATTGAGATGATAATGATACGTATATGAAACGTCATTCACATGTAAGGGAATGACGTTCTTTTTTATGAGATCGAGTATACTAATATAAACTTTACTTATCCGATAGGGGGCCAACCATTGAAAATTGAACAGGTCACAGAAGAAACAAAAGAGAGTTTGAGCTTATCAAACGAACCATTTCAGTTGTTCGGTGAGTTACTTGTTACGAGATCAAATGGCTCATGGGAGTATTCCGAACGAACCTTTGATCAACGAACAGAAAAAACGTTCCCAGAGGAGAACTATTCATTTGAGAACATCAGTCAAAAGGGGTTTGCCGTTGCTGCATATGATCAAGGTCAATGTGTCGGTTTGGCAGTATTTGAAATCGGATGGAATAAATACTGCTATCTAAGTGATCTCAAGGTAAAGGAGAACAACCGAGGAAGAGGTATTTCTAAACAGATGCTAGATTTTGCAATGAACCTAGCGAAAGAAAAGCATTGTAAGGGCCTCAGTACCATCGCCCAAGCCTATAATCTAGCTGCAAATCGTTTTTATCTGAAGTATGGATTTGAAATAGGAGGGTTAAACACAAGAGATTACGAGTTTACATCGGAAAGAGGGAACTCTGATATTTATTATTACCTTAATTTTTGAGAAGCAATTCATGCTAATTCTTTGAATCACATAAGTATCTTTTTAGTAACTATACCACATTTATGTGCGTACTTCATAAATGGTAAGAATGGATTTATACTATATGTATTAATTCGAGAGTGATCTCAATTAAATAGATATATACTAGGGGGATTCAGTTATGAATTTTAAAGATAAAGTAATCATCGTGACAGGGGCAGCAGGCGGCATCGGAAAAGAAGTAGTAAAAAAAGTATCTTCTGGTGGAGCGAAGGTTGTATTGGTTGATTTGAATAAAGAAGCAATTGAAGCTGTTCAGTCTGAGCTTTCTTTAACGAAAGAGAATAGTCTTGTTGTACAAGCTGATGTATCGAGTGAAGAAAGCGTGAAGCAGTACGTTGAACAAACAATAGCTACATTTGGCCGCATCGATGGGTTTGTGAATAACGCAGGTGTTGAAGGACCCGCTAAACTAATTGAGGAAATTACAGAGAAAGAGTTTGATTTCGTGTATGGAATTAATGTGAAAGGTGTACTGTTTGGTTTGAAGCATGTGTTGCCAGTTATGAAAAATCAAAATGCTGGTTCCATTGTTAATACGTCTTCTGTAGCTGGATTAACTGGAGCGCCAAGTATGGGATTATACAATTCTTCAAAGCATGCGGTCATGGGGATTAATAAAGTAGCTGCTTTAGAATCAGCTGCTCATAATGTACGTGTGAACACAGTAAACCCTGGAGTAATTAACACACAGATGATGCGTAACATTGAATCAAATGTGTCTGAGGATGCTGAGGCTGCTAAACATGCATACAATGATGCAGTTCCGATGAAACGCTACGGTGAGCCAGACGAAGTTGCAAACCTGATCGCATTCCTGTTATCAGATGAAGCTGCTTACGTTACTTCGTCTTCATACACAATTGATGGTGGATTATTTAATGTGTAATAGAGGCTATATGAGCGTATTAGTTTAGCGACTAGTATGCTTTTTTTGTAGAAAAGTAAAAAGGATAGATCTAACCATTTTAAACTATAATGAAAGATAGAACACGATAAGGAGGGTGGATGACAAGATGAAAAGATATATAATCGGATTGTTTGCCATACTTATCACTGGAGGTTGTGGGTTTGGAACATCTGAACCGGAGGAGTGTAGACAGTACGGAGCCATTGAAGCATCGCTTGAATGGATTCCTTTTACAGACTCTGTGAAGCAAGCAGATCTCATTGCAGAAGTTGAGATTCTGGATAGCGAGACGGTCTTCGACAATATGTGTAAGACCAAACACAGTGCAAAAGTGGTACAGACTCTAGTAGGAGAATCAGAAGAGGAGATAACGTTTCTGCAATCAGGATCAGAAAGAATGCTTTTTAATCAAAATCAGATCTTCCAGGAAGGTGACACCTATCTTCTCTTTCTACGTCAGACCACGAGTGGAAGTATGGCTGATTATTGGGTTCAGGGAGAAGAACTTGGAACGTATCATATTGATGGAGACGTTCTTAAAAGAAAAATAGAAGATGAAGAATTAACGTCGATTGAACCAGCAAATCATGACGACCTGTTAGGACCGAATATTCGGCAGGTAGTTGATAGGGAAGCGTTTAATAGCTTAGTAGAGAAAATACATGAATAGGCAGATGACCTAACTTGTGTCTGATGATACAGGTTTTTTGTTGATTGTTTGTTTAAAAACGAACGGCAAATAATTCTCTTATTGAGTCATTCGCCATTTTCTAATTAGTTTTAGTTATGTCTCAAGGTCTTGCGTTTGAATTGATCTCATGGACTATGCGTAAACACTTATATTTATAAAATTCGAATTCAAACATGTATATCAAATGATTCGTTGAGTTAGAATGCAGCTAAGAACTAAGTCTAAGTCCATGTATTGAGAGTAGTTACTTTTTCTTAACTGTATAATGTAATTCAACAAATTGATTAAACGTTTTTACGCCTTCTAATTGAAGTTTTGTTTGATACTCACCTTGATTAAAAAGTGGTATCCCCTTACCAATAATGGTTGGCGCTACTGTTATAAAAATTTCATCAATTAATCCTTTTTCTATAAAGGAGGTGACCAATTGGCCTCCGCCAACTAACCAGATCTTTTTCCCATCTTGCTCTTTGAGCTGTGAAATGAGTTGCTCTATATTTGGATTGCCGAATGTTGTGTATTCATCGTTCTTCATGGACGACCTAGTTAAGACAAACCCTTTCTTGTCCTTGTACGGATACTCTTCCATGTTATCTACATCGGCAATCCAATCATACGTTTTCCTTCCCATGATCACCGTATCGATCGTACTGTAAAAATCAGAAAACCCATTATCACCTTCACCTTCCACCTCGAACAACCATTCAAGACGTTCTTCTTCTGTAGCGATGTATCCATCTAAACTTGTGGCAATAAATAATACTACGTTTCTGTTGTTATTCATGTCGGCACCTCTTAGTAATGTTCATTTTTAGGATTAAAGATATACGTTTTTTCCGTACCGTAATTATACACTCTGCTTCTAGTGTCATCTTTTGAAATGAAAAGGGTTTCACCTTTCTTCACAACATAAGATATAGGTATAGATACACCGCAGTTCTGAAATGAGCCATCGGCGTGACTCGTTCCTATAACCGTTGTATCATATTTCTTAGATATTCTAGTTGCTTCGTGAATCCACTCTTTAAATTGCGCCTCGCTGAACATACCTGTACCGATCGGGTGAAAAATCATATCTAACTTCATGTCAGTGTATCTATCTAATTGATCATATCCTTTTAAGATCTCCATACATAAGATATAGCCAATGTTCATGTCGTTTATGAAAATACTGAATGGCTCAACCAATCGTTCATTCGTTCTGGTTTTTCTTCTATCTAAAAGAATCTTTCCTTTATTATCAATGATGAGAACTCTATCTTTTGAATCTTTGTCTAAATAGCCGGCTACCACAAAGATGGATTTGGCTTGTGCTAGTTTAGCTACTTTACACACATCTTCGTAGCTTTTTATATAACCTTCTGGAAAGAAGACAAAGTCATTAGGGGATGCATAAGTGATATGTTGTTTTAAAGTTTGAAGGTTGTTCTCCTGCTTAGGTTGAGAAATGATGATATTCATATATCCTCCAATTAAAGTAGACATGAATAAAAAACAATTTTCAATTATCTTTGAAACTACGATGATATGTGTGGAATCAAGTGTTATGCTTGCATGAATAAATACATAAAATGGATAAGGAGGGTTAATCATAAACGATACTAAAAAATATGTCTTGTACAACGCTTTTCCTAGTGGCGTGTTTATTCTTCTTTTCGCAACTTTTTTTGCAGGCGGAGCTATAGGCGAGAATTACACTGGTGATAGGTATGTGAATCCAGAAGTATTATTTTCCATTCCCATTTGGCTGATCTGTGTATTGATTGCTTTAAAGAAAAAGTTTTTTATTTTTGGGGTAGTCACGATGTATGTGCTTCCCCTACTATCCGTATTAGTCTTGCTTTATTTAGGGAACGCATGATTTGAAGCCCAAGCATACTAGACTTACATTCTAGTATACTTTTTTAACCAGTATCCATACACTTACGATTTACTTTCTTTATAAGTAAAAGCAGCTAAACCATTAGCTATAAAGACAAAAGCCATGATGATCCAAAATACTCTATCAGATAGATCAAAGATTTCACGAATGAATAACATGAGGAGCACGATAGGAATAAAAACGAGTAATCTTTTTTTAGTATTTATTGTAAGCGCACCTTTCCATATGGTTTTATCTACTTATCTTATACTTGATGGCCTGCTTGATCAACGATGTAAGACGTTTAATGTAATTTTGTAAGAGGAAATATGAGAAGTATCCAGAATGTTACAGGAGGGTACAATCATGCTGATCTCGAAAGATAGTAAAAGAAGATTCATCATTATCATGGTACCTGCGATCTTAGTGAACTTAATCTTTATGCTAACGTTACCCGATGATACGAGGAGCTGGATAGTATTCTTAACATACATGCTCGCAATGATTGTCTTTTAATTTGGTCCATCTTTTCTAAAAGAAAGAAACAACCATAGTGAGTGCATGACAAGGAGGGAGCAAGTGGAAAACAATGATTGTGTTTTTTGTCACGTTATCCATAAGAAGATCGATTCATATCTATTTAATCAAGATGAGTATACGACGACTTTTTTAGATCGTCATCCAATTGCAGATGGTCACATGCTAGTAGTACCGAATAAGCACGTAGAAAGACTTGATCAGCTAGATGGCCTAGAAGCTGCAAACAAGCTGATGCAATCCATTAGAGGTGCTGCGCATTTGTTAGTGAAAGCAGGAATTTGCTTCGATTATTCGATACTTCAAGATAATGGCGAACATGCAGAGCAAGACATCAAACATGTTCATTTTCACATCATTCCTAGACATGCTAATGATCATGTCCATTTTAATCTTGAGACGGATTTAAATGCTCAACAGGAAGAAGCAAAGGTAGAAATATATAACAAATTAAAAACCATTAATGGAGGGATCTAATGAAGATAACCGTAATGAAATCAAGCGATATTAAAGAAGTAAAAAAGATTGCCGAGCTTAGCTGGCACGACACATATGATGGCATAATCCCTGTTGAGGTCAGAACAAAATTTCTGAGTAAAGCGTACAATGAGGACGTTTTGCTTATGAGATTGGAGCGGTCCCCTTTTTATGTAGTAAAAGTGGAGAATCAAGTGCTAGGCTTTGCTAATTTCTCAAATAAAAAAGAGAACGGGGATGTGGACCTAGCTGCAATCTACTTACATCCAGCGCATCAAAAGCAAGGACTTGGTTCAGCCTTACTTGAATACGGCTGTAAACAGTTACATCCTAACCAGGTATTTGTTGAAGTCGAGTCTGATAATTTAAAAGGGAAAAGCTTTTACATGAAAAAGGGGTTTACAGTGGTGGATACTTTTGATGATAACTTCGATGGGCATATTCTTAAGACAATAAGGATGTCGTTAAAGAGATCTAAATAGCAGGATTATCTTTTGTTCGCATACATTCTAGCCATGCTTGAGGGGATAAATGTGATCGTATAAAGTCCACTCAACTCTTCTTTTACCCTCTTTGTTAACCTTATACCAGTCTTATTATGATCATCCTCCATCTCGATTCCATGTGGGATTAGTGTGTCTGTGTCCCAATCAATCCATTTTCCGTAGAGCTCGGCCCATTCTATCAGCTCTCTAGCTAAGGGTGTAGATAGTTGGAAGTCCGATAACTCGAGATTAAATCCGCAGGTTTTGCACCAAAGTGGATCTGCACCCACATCAGCTTCGATTTTTAATGCATGAAGTGTAGTACATTCACAACTCATCTTAGAACCTTCTTTCATACAAAAACGCATTAGACAATGACTAATGCGCTTTTTTCTTTTTTCTAAAAAGAAGATGATAGCGACAACCGCTGAACCACCAGAGATTGCTCTAAACAACGAAGATTTATCTTCAGGTATATAACCTGAGGAATAGATTAAGACTGATTATAACATAATAGTATAATTTAGAGATGAGTAGACAGAGTTTGATAGAACGTGCAGTCCATTCCTTTCTAGGATAAAATAATACTAGCTTCAAACTACATAATAGAACAAAGCGGGTGCAGAATTTGAATAAAGCAATATTTGTTGATATTGACGGAACGTTAGTAAATGACAATGGTGTCATTCCAGAGTCTGCTAGATATGCAATTCAAGCTGCTAGAGAAAAGGGACATCTCGTATTTATATGTACAGGTCGATCGATAGCGGAAATATTTCCGGACATTCTTGAGGTAGGGTTTGATGGAATTATTGGGGCAGCAGGTGGCTACATTGAGCTCGGAAACGAAGTCTTGCTGAATGAACGCATCCAAAAAGAACATGTTCAGTTATTAGTAGAATACTTTAATAAGCATGAAATTGACTTTTATTTAGAATCAAATGGTGGGTTGTTTGCCAGTGTCAATTGCAAGAGACATCTACAATCGATAATTGATCAATTTATCAAAGAAAAACCTGACTCTGAAGAGGAAATTAAGAATGGCTTGCAGCCTTTTTATGATGTGTTAATAGAAGGAGAGGATTTAGTTAGAGATGACATTAACAAAATTTCTTTCTTAGGTTCAACTGTTCCATTTGATGAGATAGAGAATTATTTTCAATCTCATTTTACGGTCATCCCTAGTACTGTTCCGATGTTTGGAGAAAATAGTGGAGAGTTATCTCTGCAAGGGATCCACAAAGCCACAGCTATTGAAACATTAATTACACATCTAAAGATTAATAAGGAAAACACGTTTGGCTATGGGGATGGACTTAATGATATTGAGATGCTTCAATTTGTGAACCGAGGCATTGCGATGGGGAATGCAAAAAAAGCTGTCATGGACGTAGCTGATGATGTAACAGGTACTCCTGACGAAGATGGAATCCTAACTAGTTTTAAAAAGTATCACTTAATATAAGTATACGAAAAGCACCAAAGCCGTTAGCGCTTTGGTGCTTGTTTAATTATTCATCTTAAAACTACTTGCTTGTAAGAGGGATGTTAGCGTGTTGAGCTGATCATCAATGAGTGCTAAGACATCTCCTCCAATCCAACTTCCGGGAAGAAAGTCAGGAGGTAACATCGGATCTCTATCTAACAATTCTTCTTTTATCGTAGTTAGCTTTAGGAGGTAGGAAATAAGAAATTGATCATCAACATTCGACGTGTTTGTAAGATTAGTTAGTTTATCTTTCAAATCATGTACAAGGCCAAGTGAATTTTCTTCTTGAGTCTGATCATTATAGCTGTAATTGGATTAAGGATTGTAACGATATAAAGGAAGTATATGAAGAAGCGTCGAATGATTCTCTAGAAGGGGATGATATACGTTGAACGAGCTAGCTAATCAATACTGGCAAAACTTCTGGGAGAATGAAAATCTTTCCGAAAAAGTAGTGGATGCAGGCCAATTCGGTGATCAACCAGATTATTTACTTGAGTTGGTTATAGATGGTTTAAAGACAGCGACATGTTACGGTGCAATTTTTTATACCATTGAAAATAAAAGAATGCCTCAACCAGGAGACTACAGCATTATTCTTGATAGTAAAGATAATCCACGTGCCATTATCCAGTTAACTAAGGTTGAAATGGTTCCCATGAACGAAGTTACCGAAGCGTTTGCAATAGCTGAAGGTGATGGCACTTACGAGAATTGGTACGATATCCATAGAAAGTTTTTCTATGAGAAGTGTCGCGAAGCAAAGATTGAGTTTTATGAAGCGATGATTCTGGTGTGCCAAACATTTCAGTTGGTTCATGTGAAGCATCCTTAATCTGGGGAGGTACTTGTTTGAGGTTTCTTATAGCTCTATTCACTTCTTATATCTTACTCATACTACTTGTTTGTCTCCTGTTACTTATAGCTGGTGACTTTGATTTTACCTTCCTACTATTTTTTCTCTTTTATGCATCACCGGCATTTTTCATATTCATTCCATTGTCTCACTTTTTTATTGTGTGGATTCGAAAAAGATATGATGTGATACGGTTTATTGCTTATCTATTAGCAGGGTTCGTAAGTGGGTTCATTTGTTTACTATTTATTAGTCAAGGTCGATTTTATACGGATTGGCCTGCAGCAATTTCCCTTTTAGGGGTAAGCTGCGTGGGTCATTTAATCTTTTATTTCTGTTATCAACGTTGGTGGAAGGGTGTAGTGAATTAAGTATATAATTAAATCAAATTTTCTTGATTAATCATCTTAAATCTTATACACTTTAGTTAATCAAAAAAAGTTGATGAAAGAGGTGAAAGCATGCAGTTTCAAGTTTGTGAACTGAAAGAGTATGATTTTGATGTACTCGAAACGCAATTCAAGGCCTTGGCCGATAAGAAACGTATTCAACTGCTTCATTTATTAAGTACGAGAGGGCAAACCTGCGTGTGTGATTTAGTTGAGGATATGAATATGCCTCAATCGAAATTGTCCTATCACTTGAAGATCCTAATGAATGCGGATTTACTTACGAAAGAAACAAAGGGTACGTGGAGTTATTATGCTGTGAATAAACATGTTATGGATCAACTCTTATCAGAACAATTGTGCTGCGTATTAAAGCCGTCAACTTAATAGCTTTTCTTTTGAATCATTAATCAAAAAAAATTGATGTAAGAAGGAGCGGATAGCATGACTTATGTTCACATTGGTTTACATGTTAAAAACTTAGAAGAAAGCAAGGGGTTTTACGAGCGTTTTCTTGGAGTTAAACCTGAAAAAGAAAAGGAGAACTACGTGAAGTTTCTAACTGATTCGCCTGCTTTGAATCTGACATTAAAAGAAGTAGAACAGTCCGAGGGGAACCAAATTAATCATTTAGGAGTTCAACTTGATTCATCAGAAGAAGTACTTTTTCATAAAACAAGATTAGAGAAGGTCGGTTTCTTTGCAAGAGAAGAAATCGATGTGAATTGCTGTCATGCCATTCAAGATAAGTTCTGGGTAACTGATCCAAATGGAATTGAGTGGGAATATTTCTATACGAAACAGCATGTAGAGTCATGAGAGGGGAACGTTTATTTTGGGTTCGGTGGTTTTAGCTTCGGCTATCTTTGTCTTAACGTTGGTTTTTGTCATATGGCAACCTAGGCAATTGAATATTGGCTGGTCGGCATGTGGAGGGGCGATTCTTGCCCTTTTAGTTGGTGTTGTTTCTTTCAATGATGTGATGGATGTGACGAGTATTGTATGGAATGCGACCTTTACTTTTATCGCCATCATTCTTATTTCCTTAATACTTGATGAGATTGGCTTGTTTGAGTGGTCGGCTTTACACATGGCCAGAATGGCAAAGGGAAATGCTATTCTCATGTTTACATATGTTTGCTTATTAGGATCTGTGGTCGCAGCCTTTTTTGCAAATGACGGGGCAGCACTCATCTTAACTCCCATTGTCTTATCAATGGTACGTTCGCTCAAGTTTAATGAAAAGATGGTTTTCCCTTTTATTATCGCAAGTGGTTTTATTGCGGATACTACGTCTTTACCACTGATCGTGAGTAATCTTGTAAATATCGTATCTGCTGATTATTTTGGCATTGGCTTTGTTGAGTACGCAACACGCATGATTGTTCCTAATCTCTTTTCTCTCCTGGCAAGTATTCTTGTTCTATCCCTTTATTTTAGAAAAGATATCCCGAAACGATATGATCATTCGGAGCTACAGGAGCCGGCTGAGGTCATTAAAGATCATAAGATGTTCCGGCTCTCATGGCTTGTATTAGCCTTGCTGCTTATTGGATATTTAGTGAGTGAATTCTTACATATTCCTGTATCTGTTATCGCAGGAGTGATTGCACTTATTTTCTTAGGATTTGCGAGTAATAGTAAAGCAGTTGAAACCAAAAAAGTCATAACTGGTGCACCTTGGAACATTGTGTTTTTCTCGATCGGTATGTATGTCGTTGTCTATGGACTTCGTAATGCGGGGCTAACGGATCTACTGTCAGATGTCATTCAAGTGGTCGCAGATCAAGGGCTATTTCTGGCAACGATGGGCATGGGATTCTTAGCGGCTATTCTTTCCTCTGTCATGAATAATATGCCTACTGTATTAATTGATGCGATCGCAATAGGGAATACGGAAACAACGGGCATCATCAGAGAAGGATTGATTTATGCCAATGTCATTGGTGCGGATCTAGGACCAAAGATCACACCAATTGGATCACTTGCTACGTTGTTATGGCTCCATGTGTTAACTCAAAAGGGAGTAAAGATCTCCTGGGGAACGTATTTTAAAACAGGTGTGGTCATCACCCTGCCAGTCTTATTTATCACATTAGTTGGTTTATACCTATGGTTACTTATTATTTCTTAGAAAAAGGGAGCATGTAAAAATGACGAAAAAGAGTATTTATTTTCTTTGTACAGGCAACTCATGTAGAAGCCAAATGGCAGAAGGGTGGGCGAAGGAAATTCTAGCTGATGAATGGAATGTATACAGTGCGGGAATCGAAGCGCATGGATTAAATCCAAATGCTGTACGTGTTATGGCTGAGGTTGGAGTAGATATCACAAGTCAAACCTCTAATACGATTAATTCTGATTTGCTCGAGAACGCGGACTTTGTGGTCACGTTATGTGGGGACGCAGCCGACAAATGTCCAATGACGCCACCGCACGTAAAGAGGGCACATTGGGGCTTTGATGATCCTGCTAAAGCGGAAGGAACAGAAGAAGAGCAATGGTCGTTTTTCCAGCGTGTTAGAGATGAGATTGAAAAAAGAATCAAACAGTTTAAACAAACCGGTGAATAAACAGAAATGCCGGTATTAGGAAAAACACCACTCTGCTTCAGTTCAGAGTGGTGTTTGTTTATCCTGATTCGTTTAATCTTTTTTCTTTTTGTCATCCACAAATTCATCAGGCATCGCTTCTTCAAACGCTTCTTTCAGTTCTTTTAGCTCTTCCTTCGAATCTTCCCGATAATTTTTCGTCCATTCTTTGTGTTTCGACTCAAGCCGCAGAATGTCATACTCACTGCTTAACGCTTTGAGTAATGAAATCATCATAAAGATGACCACAATGGCAAATGGAAAGGCTGCGATGAGCATGGCCATTTCAAGTGCTTCGAGTCCACCGGAAAGAAGGAGGGCTGAAGCAGTTGCAGATAGAATTAAGCCCCAGATTACTTTTACTTTCGTTGGAGGGTTTAATCGACCACCTGTTGTTAACATGCCAAGAACTAATGTTGCTGAGTCGGCAGAGGTAATGAAGAAGGAAGCAATGAGTAAAATGGCTACTCCCAGTACGACAATACTGAACGGATATTGTTCTAGGAAGGCGAATAGGGCGACTTCCGTTCCTTGTTCGTTGATTAAGTTATAGAGTGTACCCATTGTTGCCTGGTCCATATCAATTCCAGCAACGCCGAAGATCGAGAACCATAATGCACTAAAGACAGCCGGTACAGTTACAACACCAATCACAAACTCTCTGATTGTTCGACCTCTTGAAACACGAGCGATAAATGTTCCAACAAATGTAGACCAGCCAATCCACCAGGACCAGTAGAATAAAGTCCATTCATTTAAAAATTCTCTTTCACCAGTGAATGCCTGCATTCCTAAAGTCATTCTCGGTAGCTGCTGAATATAGTTTCCCAGTGTCGTGGTGAACGACTCAATAATGCGTACTGGAGAACTCAGAACAAAGATAAATAACATTAAGAGGATTGCAACTACGACGTTTGTCCAACTCAAATAGCGTAGGCCTTTGTCAACACCCCTCATTACAGAAAAGATGAATAGTGCCGTCACAATAAGAATGATAATTAAGGTTGTAAACATGTTATTTGGAATATTTCCATTTACATAATTTAAACCTGCGGTAATCTGAGAGGCGCCAAGTCCAAGTGAGGTGGCAACACCAAATACTGTGACAAATACTGCTAATGAATCAACGCTGTGTCCAAGCCAACCGCTTGTGCGCGTACTACCAAAGATCGGAGCAAGTGCCGAACTCAGTAAAGCAGGAGACTGATGTCTAAATTTAAAATAAGCTAAAGTTAGAGCAACGATTGCGTATGTAGCCCATGGGTGAAAGCCCCAATGAAACAAAGTATAATAAGCAGACTCTTCTGCAGCTGCAGGTGTTAATGGAATGGCAGAGGGAGGTTCATAATAATGAATAAGCGGTTCTGCTACGCCAAAGAAAACAAGTCCAACACCCATTCCTGCAGTAAATAAAAAGGCGAACCATGTAAAATAGCTGTACTCAGGACGTTCATCTGGTTGACCTAAACGAATCCGACCGTATGGACCAAATATAAAAAATAAGGCCAATAATACGAATAACGTTGTTGTAATTATGTAGACCCACCCGAAGTAATTCGATAGAAACCCGTCGATGGCTCCTAACACACGATCAACGTTAGCAGGAAAAATAACGCCCCACAGAATAAAAATACTTGCAATACTTAATGAAATCCAGAAAACGATCGTTAAATTGCTTTTCTTCATAAGTTGTTTAAAGTTAAATAACTTTAAGTGTCCCACCTTTCACCTTAATACGCATGGTAATAAACTTTATAGGATTTCAAAAGATATCATCACCGTTTAATTTCCTCAATACTTCTTATCATATCCACAAGTTTATACAGATATAAGCCAGATACGATTGAGAACAAGGGTATATTATGCTCACAAATCAAATCTACTGTAAAGGGGCTGACAGTAAAGGAAAGAAAACAGTCACCTTGACATTCTGCTGAAATACACCCAACTCACGTATTCCCCTTCTCTAAGGATTAATAACAATACATTTATAAGAACTTTAAAAACATTAAGTGAGTAAGTGAAAAACCCATTTTATGATACCGATGATAAAACGAGGGAGGTAAAGAAGAATTTCGATTAATAGTGCAAACCAATCAAAGTACTCTCTTTTTTTCTTCTGTTTATTTTTATCCATATGAGCCTCCTTATTGAGCTCTATTCTATAAGAACTTTTAAGCAAGCGATACAATTTGGTAGGAATGGAAAGATATTTTATAGAAACTTTATTTTTAAACTGTAAACATGTTCTGGAGTGGAATGATTTTATCGTTGAGAATGTATATGACGGGGATGAACGAGATTTAAAAGAAGGGTCAATCTTCCAAGAAATATGTATTATTCCATTCTTACAAAGACATTCAAGTGGAGCTTTAAACTTATCTACACAGACCAATTCGAGAAATTTGTTGAGTATTCACGGATGCAATATAAGATGAGCAAAGGCATACCTGTGGAACTCACTCCATAGAAAAAAGCACCAAAACCAACTCAGGTTTTCGGTGCTTTTTTCTATCGTAAGGCATTTCATGTACAATAAAGAAAACACATTAAAGCAACAAGAAGGTGAGTCTAGATGAATTTAAAATGGTTAGAGCTATTCTGCTATATCGTTGAAGAAGGAAGTTTGAGTGCAGCTGGGAGACGAGCTTATATCACTCAACCATCGGTAACCAAATATATGAACTCGCTTGAAGATCATTATGGTTCGCTACTTTTGCACCGAACAAATGGAAGTGTCTCGCCAACGTCTACAGGCCATGAATTATATGCTCATGCAAAAAGAATCTTAAGTGAATACTACAATTCACTTGAAGCCGTAAGTTACCTCGAAACGGGAATTCAGAAACAATTGATTGTAGGGGCTTCCTACACCATTGGCGAATATATCATGCCTTCCGTGCTTGCGAGGTACCAACAGGCATACCCGGACTCGGTTATCCATCTTGAAATTAATAATACTCGCACAATCCTTAGACAGCTTGATAATCAACAACTAGATGTAGCTTTTATAGAAGGAGAATTAACAGATCAACGATTAATGAAGCAAGTGATTTCGTACGATAACGTACAATTGGTTGTTAGTCCTGCTCATCCGTGGGCAGAGCGTCCAAGTGTTTATATTAAAGAATTAATGAATGAAAAATATGTCGCGCGAGAGTCAAAATCCTCGACGAGGCGGATTGTTGAACGGAAATTAAAAGAACGATTTAATGAGTATGAAGTAGCACCTCATCTGGAGTTAAATACAAATCAGGCCGTAAAAAATGCCATCCAATCAGGCTTAGGCTATGGATTTGCTTCCTATTATGCGGTCAGACATGAGATCGATCATGGGCTTCTTGTGAATGTTCCTTTAGTAAACTGTAAAATCGAGCGTCCTTTTTGGCGAGTAAAAAAACCATTAAGATTTGAGAAAGCGGCTCTTGAAACGTTTGAGGCGATTGTTTCTGAAACCTTACATACGATCTAATAAGAGGTTAATCCGATGAGATTACCTTCGTATGCCAAAATGATATAGGCTATATATCCTCGCGCTCCTCTCTCTTTTACTTCTTTATTCCCTGTAATATAGGAGATGTTGGAGGGGCGAGACATGACAATAGTATTATTCATTCTTTTAGGACTCATTGCAAGTATGTATGGAGTCATTATTGGTGCAGGTGGGGGATTCATTTTTGTACCTTTGCTTTTATTATTTTATAGCATTTCTCCGGAAGAAGCTGCCGGTACGGGTTTGTTAATTGTTTTGATTAGTAGCTTATCTGGATTCATTTCTTATATCAAACAAAAAAGGATTCAATATAAAATAGGATTGCTACTAGCGGCAGGAGCAATTCCAGGAACATTTATTGGGAATACACTAATTTCATTTGTGCCGGAAGTGACGTTCTATAAAATTTTTGCTTTGATGCTATTAGGCTTAGGCTTCTTTCTGATTTTTAGAACGCCATCTGAACAGAGTTCTCCGATTATAAGTAAAGAAAAGCAAAAACTCTTTTTGCCACTGATTGGCGTAGGAATTGGAACCATTTCCTCCTTCTTCGGAATTGGTGGAGGATTTATTGTGGTTCCTATTCTATTGCATGTTTTTGGGTTGAGAATTCATTTGGCGACAGCTACTTCTATCTTCGCATTGATCATTTATTCAACGATTGGGTCTATTCCTCCATTATTAAAAGGAAATATTGATTGGACTGTACTTGCTTGGTCTGGAATTGGCGTATTAGTGGGATCTCAGCTAGGAGTCTTTATTTCTAAAAGACTGAGTGCAAACGTTGTGACGAGGATGCTTGCTACAGTTGTGATCGTGATGGGTGTTATTTTGATTTGGTAGGTCTATACACAAAAGAACCAAGGCTCTCTAGGGCTTTGGTTCTTTAACTATGTATAGAAAGGCTTAAGAAAGAATTAAGAAATAACAGACAATAAATGGTGTAATATAGAAAAAAAGGTTGAAATTTAAAAGGAGTGTTAGTATGAAAAAGGTTGGAATTCTATTTAGTTTGGCTGTTTTAGGATTAGCCGTATATCTGTTTGTAACAAGAACCTATTATTTCTACCCGATGTTCCCAGTATCGAATTTATCTGCGCGTACGGTCGTTGCACAGTTTGATCAATCAGGCGAAGACGTGGCGAAGATAGCAGAATTAGAAGACTACACGTGGTACCTCACAGAGAGCGATAGGGAAGAGGGCTTCGCAAATGCAGATGAAAAAGTTGTACAGTTTATTGAAAACAAAGGCTGGAATTATAAAGAGAAGATTGGATCCGCATTTATCTTTCAAAACGTAGAAGAAGAACTCATTGTCAGTACGCAAATGTGGACAGAGCAGTATATTACTATCCAGGTGGAAAATAAAGTAGAGGACATATAAATGTACAACTTCGAATTAGTGACAAGATATAACCAATCAGACCCTCCGATTATGACTATCTTAGAAGTAGAAAAGGCTCTTACATCAACATTTAAGGCGTGTGAAATCCCTCTTACTTTCATTAGTAGCCAGGACTATCTTCATGATGAGGAAGTCAATGAGACATTCATTTATAAGCTGTTTACAATTACAGATAAGAATGTTTTAAAGGTGATTCAAACAGAGGAAGATAGAGAGGTACTTGATGATGCGCTATTAGTGAAAATCAGGGGTTATTTTGAACATATTGGGTTTCAACTAAAAGCGGAGAGTTCTGAGGTACGCGTATATAACAAACTAATCCATCAACACAACAATGGTACAAGGGTCTCCATTTTGCTCGAGAAGGAATCAGAAGATACTGTGTCTCATTTTAAAGTATACGGATTCGCAAGCACACTCATTTCTTATTTACATGCACATGTGGGTGTAGGTGGAATGGTGAGAGATGATCTACATAATCAAGAGTTTCAATTGTATTTAGAAGCATTGGCGGAGAATGGTGTTATATGATTTTTATTATTCAGCTAAAGCTGTGAGTGGGTGAGTTCATCCCTCGATGATCTTACCCACTAAACTTAGTATGTTTTTATTAATGTCTAAAGACTAGGAAGGCCTAAAAATGTTCTGCAACGCTTTACCATACAATTTAGGAGGGACACGATCTTCTGCAATATAATGAAGAGTAGCCATACCATTTCCTAAAGATAAAATGGTCCATGCCAGTTCTTCTGATGATTGAATTTTCATATGATTATCCGGTTCCATCATTTTTTCAATACCATCGGAGATTTGTTCGACCGAATCTACAATCATGGCCGTCCATTTTTCACGTACTGATTCTTGACGCATGGCATATAAGAGAAATTCCATGTTCAGAATGCTCCAAACTCTGTTCGTTTGCCTCTCTAAGTCAAAATAATAATCTATTTTTTCAATGAATTGATCAACGGATTGTTGTTGTTTCATGGCTTGATGAATCGTATCTACATCTCTTTTCATTTTCTCTTCTAATAAGGCTAGGAACAGTTCTTCTTTAGAATTAAAGTTGGCGTATACGGCTCCTTTGCTATATCCTGCATATTCCGCAATTTTATCCACTGATGCCCCATGAAATCCTAGTTGAGCAAAAATTTCCGCAGCTGCATTCAGAAGCATCTTCCGAGTTTCTACTTTTCGCTCCTCATGAGTCCTTCTTTTTCTATTCATTGTCCTTCCTCCTCTTGACAATATTATCATATTACATTAACATACCGATAAGTATTTAAATACTTATCGGTATAAAATATGTGGATAATAAAAATGAAAGCTATAAAAGGAAGAGGCACTAATATGAATAAAGATCTCTACGAAGAGTTTGCTAAATCGCTTATAAACACGCATCAAACCCCAGCAGCAGTTATCGCGTTGAACAATCGTTGTTACGAAAAAAGCTTCGGCTATCGTGATCAGGAAAAGCAGTTGCCTGTTACAACGGACACGATCTTCGGTATTGGCAGTATCACAAAGTCAATGACTAGTATTGCAATACTTCAACTACAAGAAGTTGGTAAAGTTTCTGTACATGACACTATTAAAACATACATACCCGAAATCACCTTTGAAGGTAGTGATGATATAACTCTTCATCACTTGCTGACCCATACGTCCGGTATTCCACCATTAAATACACTGTTTTATGCGAATAGGGAATCAATGGAGAGGGATGGTTCCTTCGATTTACAGATTAAGATGGGTGTCCCTCTAGACAGAGAGCAAGAGAGTATTAATAATTACGAGGACCTTATCGCTTATTTAAATGCAATTGAATTCTCTATCCTTGACCAACCAGGACATTCATTTAGCTATTCAAACGATGGCTACGCTTTACTGGGTAGTGTTATTGAACGTGTTAGTGGGTTATCATATGAAAATTATATAGACAAAAACATCTTTCAACCTCTAGGGATGAAAAACAGTTTCTTTCACCTTGAACGGATCGATGAGCAGGCGGCTTGCTTATACAGCTTAGATCCATTTACTGCAACGGTTGAACACTCACCTGAATGGTGGGATGCTCCTGCGATGAGGCCAGCGGGTTATGCAAAGTCAACGGTGAATGATATGCTCCGTTTCGGAGATGTTTTTCTAAAAGAAGGCAATGGCATCTTAACTCCAGAAAGTCTTGATATGTTAATTTCTAAACATATTGAAGCAGAGCCTGGTGTGCATTATGGTTATGGACTCCTCATCATACCTGATTTTTTCGGGAAAACGCTCATTACACATGGGGGAAGTATTAAGGGAGCATCAGCACAGTTTGCCGTATTACCTGATAGTAATATTGCAGCAATTTGTTTAACAAATATGGCAGGTGCTCCTGCTGAGGCTCTTTTAAAAGGGGCTGTGCAATGTGAAATGGATATTGCACCTGATAAAGTCGCATTAACGTATGAAGATTATGTGCTCTCTGAGACAGATCGCCATGCGATTATTGGTACATATCAGTCTAGTGAAGGTCTAACAATTAAAGTCTATGAAAAAGATGCGACCATCATTGTGGAATTCCAAGGAAATGAAATGCCAAACCGGTCAGTGGGCCAAAGGGCTGTCACAATTACAATGCATGGGACCGAGTTCTTGCTGCAGTTTAGAGAGAATCGTCTGCACTTTGGGTTTAGGCAACTCCTGAAAATTGAGAATGAATGATCGTAAAGATGTAAAAATGTTACAGTAATGCTTTACATCATTAGAAGCATAAAATAGCCCTTAGAGCTGAAGACATGAATAAGGGCTAATGAGAACATTTCTTGCACCAGCCTTTAGGGTGACTAAACCTGTTTTACGCCTGTATTTGTGTGTCCAGCACAGATACAGGTTTTTTGTATTCGTTAATAGCCAAAATATATTAGAAAACTGAAACTCTTAGGGAACAGACTAAAGTCAATTGAATAATAATCATAAACATTTTTATATCACTAAAAGTGATCTAAAATATCATTTCTCACGTTTTCTTTATATAGATACGAGGTGACGTAAATGAAGAAAATGACGATATTCGTTCTATGTGGTCTCTTTTGCCTCTGGGGTATTTATGGTTATGCAACAAACCTCTACAATACTGAACAAGCCATGGACGAGTCGCCCGCTTCAAATTCTCAGACGGAACAGATAGAGGGTCTGAAAGAGGAACGACCTGATTCCCCAACGAATGTTGAAATTAATGGAACGTTTGTGAGCTGGCATGCAGTAAGAGATGACGGAGTTGTGAGTTATGTAGTGTATCGTGATGGGAAAGATAATGAATTTGAAGAAGTAGGACGTGTAGCAGTGCATGAGAGAAAGACATTTGTAGATTCTGATGCAGCTAAACATCGTTATTACATCACGTCTGTTGATGAAGCGGGGAGAGAGTCAGAACCGTCTGAGCTTGCTGAGTAATTAATAGAGAGGATACAAAAGTACTGATATACCAGGGAATATAAGTATAGTAGAAAAAAGTATTAAAAAAAGTTTCTCTAAAAGTGATCCAATCTCGTAATTGTTTCGTTAGCCTTTATGAAAGAGCAAGAGAGGTGCGACATCATGATTGATGTAACGCAAATCTTGAAAGACACTTTTGGTGAGAGAGGCCATAAATCAAGCAAACTAGAGGTAGGTAGTAGTTATCTACTATAGATTGCGAAAAAAGATTAAAAAAGTTTCTCAGAAAGTGATCCAAGAATCTAGTTCTTCCGTTAGCTTTATGAAACGGAAAAAAGGAGGCGAGAGATATGACTGATGTGACTCAACTTTTAAGTGACATTCTAAATGAGAGCGGGAATGACTCCGCAAACATTAGTATTGATGTCAGCAACCTGCTTTAATCTGAATAACTGAAAACAGAAGCTGAACGAAATAAGGAGGTGACCAGAGATGAATGATATCACGCAAATTCTAGGAGATATCCTGAACGGAAGCGGGAACGAATCTGGCAATCTCGACATTGACGTCAGCAACCTGCTTTAATCTGAATAACTGAAAACAGAAGCTGAAGAAAATAAGGAGGTGACCAGAGATGAATGATATCACGCAAATTTTAGGAGATATTCTGAACGGAAGCGGGAACGAATCTGGCAATCTCGACATTGACGTCAGCAACCTGCTTTAATCTGAATAACTGAAAACAGAAGCTGAACGAAATAAGGAGGTGACCAGAGATGAATGATATCACGCAAATTCTAGGAGATATTCTGAACGGAAGCGGGAACGAATCTGGCAATCTCGACATTGATGTCAGCAACCTGCTTTAATCTAAATAACTGAAACGAAAGCTGAAGAAAATAAGGAGGTGACCAGAGATGAATGATATCACGCAAATTTTAGGAGACATCCTGAACGAGAGCGGGAACGAATCTGGCAATCTCGATATAGATGTCAGCAACCTGCTCTAAGTCGTTTAAGACCCCATTTAAATAAGAACAATGTGTGTGAAAGCAATTGGTTTCATACAGGTTGATGCAGGAGCCGGGGTTAATTTTGCCCCGGCTTTAATTATTTGTCTTGATAGTATACATAGTTGAAAAGTAATGGAGGTGAGAGAGATGATGAGGTTGCTTGCATATGTAAAGCCATTTCGGACCCAGATCGTCTGGGTTATTGTGTTTACGTTTTTACAGGGCTTTGCACAATTAGTCCTGCCAACATTAATGGCTAGAATTGTAGATGTAGGTATTGTACAAGGGGACAGTGCTTTTATCCTTCAAACAGGTGGATGGATGTTAGCTGTCTCCGCTGTGGGTGTGGTGTTTTCAATTCTGTGTGTGTTTTATGCTTCAAAGGTATCTGCGGGATTTGGACAAAGGGTACGTAATCAAGTTTTTACTCATGTAGAGAGTATGTCGGTTCAGGACTTTGATCAGTTAGGAACAGCGTCGTTAGTGACACGGACAACAAATGACATCATGAAAGTACAACAGGTGTTGACCATGTTGTTGCGAGTCATGTTAATGGCACCACTAATGTTTGTTGGAGCTGTAACACTGGCACTAACAATTGATCCCGTACTTTCTTTGTGGCTGATAGCGCCACTCCCAATTATCGTTGGAGCTGTATTCTTGATCTCCAAGAAGGCGGTTCCGCTGTTTAAATCATTACAACAAAAAAACGATCGACTAACACTTATCTTTAGGGAGGGTCTAACAGGACTTCGTACGATTCGTGCATTCAATCGAGTGAAACAGGAGCAGGTACGATTTAACGAGATGAATGTGGATGTGTCAGATACAGCGATGAATGCGAACAAGCTCATGGTCTCGCTCACGCCAATCATGATGTTTATCTTAAACTTCTCGTTGATTTTTCTCGTTTGGTTTGGATCATTTCGGATAGATAGTGGATCACTTATGGTTGGTGAATTGATGGCATTTATTCAGTATGCCATGCAAATGATGTTTGCTGTAACAATCGCCTCCGTCATGATTGTGGCTATACCTCGTGCAGCTGTTTCAGCGAATCGAATCCTTGAGGTACTAGATAAGATTTCTGAAAAACAAGAAACGAGAGAAACATGGCATACAGGTGCAGGAAAGGGACAACTTGAATTTCAAAATGTATCGTTTCGGTACCCTGGAGCAGAGAAACCAGTGATCCAATCGATTTCGTTTACTGCTAAGCCTGGAGAAACAACAGCCATTATTGGAGGTACTGGCTCGGGAAAAACAACTTTAATTCAGCTCATCCCTCGTTTATTTGTGGCTGATGCAGGCTCTATACTCTTAGATGGTGTAGATATTCGAGATATCCCGCATGAGCATGTGCGAGCACAAATAGGATATGTGCCTCAACAGTCCTTTGTCTTTAAAGGGACGATTGCAGAAAATATACGTCATGGTTATGAATCAGCTACAGATGAGGAAGTCGAACATGCAGCTAGCATAGCGCAAGCCACGGAGTTTGTCTCAAAAATGAAGGACGGATTTGATTCTACCTTAGCTCAGCAAGGGACAAATGTCTCCGGAGGGCAACGTCAGCGTTTAGCTGTTGCTCGTGCGCTAGTGAGAAAACCCGGACTATATTTATTTGATGATAGTTTTTCTGCCCTTGATTTTCATACACATTCCTTGCTCCGCCAAGCCCTTCAGAAGGAGACGGAAGCTGCCACTGTAATCATTGCCACACAACGTGTGGAATCAATCAAACAGGCAGATCAAATTGTCGTATTGTCTGAGGGAGAAGTTGCAGGTGTTGGTTCGCATGAAGAACTGCTTAAGCACTGTACAGTGTATCAAGAGATGGTCGCATCTAAGCAGGCAGAGGAGGAAACAGCATGAGCAAGAAACAACGAACACCTCCTACAAAAAAAAGAGAATCCTCTCAAAAAGCGAAAGACACAAAAGGAAGTCTACTTAGACTCCTTCGTTACGTAGGGTCATTCAGGTGGCGTTTAGTGATTCTGAGTGTTGCAGCGATCATCGGCACAGCCTTTACGATCCTGAGTCCAAAAATTCTAGGATTAGCGGTTACAGAGTTGTTTCAGGGTGTGACAGGTGATGGCATTAACTTCTTTCTTGTGTTACAAATTTTACTTGTGCTTGGTGGGCTCTACCTACTAAGTGGCTACTTCAGCTATGTTCAAGAATACGTTATGGTAGGGATTGCACAGAAGGTCACACGTGTAATGCGAAAGGAAATCAATGAGAAATTGTCACGGTTGCCGCTCCATTTCTTTGATTCAAGAACAAGGGGAGATCTATTGAGCCGTGCTATTAATGATTTAGAAAAGGTAAGTAGTACCCTACAACAGAGCTTGACACAACTGATCACATCACTGATTACAATGATTGGGGTTACCATTATGATGTTAACGATTAGCCCCCTATTAACGCTGATCACTATGCTCATTCTGCCATTAAGCCTTTTGATTACTAAATATGTAGTGGCGCGTTCACAAAATTACTTTGTTAAGCAGCAACAGGTTCTTGGGATCTTAAACGGTCATGTTGAGGAAATGTATACGGGCCATCAAATTGTTAAGACATTTGGTAGGGAAGAACAATCCGTTGACCGGTTTAAGAAGATAAATACTGTACTATATGACACGACGTGGCGCGCACAATTTATTTCGGGTCTGATGGTGCCATTTTTAAGCTTTGTTGGCAATCTTGTATACGTGTTAGTCTGTGTGATCGGAGCGATCTTTGTGGCAGGAGGTAGGATGGCAATTGGTGATATTCAGGCATTTATCATGTATGTACGCCTTTTTTCTCAGCCAATCCAGAAAGTAGCAAATATCACAAATGTGGTTCAATCAACCGTTGCCGCAGCTGAACGAATCTTTGAGATTCTAGATGAACCAGAAGAGAAATCGGAATCAAATGTTTTGCCGTATCATGCTCTTACTAAAGGAAACATGACATTTGAGAACGTGTCTTTTTCTTATAGCGGAGATAAACCGTTGTTTCAAAATATTAATTTAAATGTGAAGCAAGGACAGAAGGTAGCGATTGTTGGACCAACTGGTGCTGGAAAGTCAACATTAATGAATTTGTTACTTCGTTTCTATGATGTGGACCAGGGCCAGATATTCATAGATGGAACGAATATTCAGCAAATGAGACGGGAGGATGTGCGCGCGCAATTTGGTCTTGTCTTGCAAGATCCTTGGCTCTCTAGTTCAACTGTAAAAGCAAACATTGCCTACGGAAATGAAAGAGCCACAGAAGATGAGATTGTACAAGCGGCTCGTGCTGCACACGCTGACTACTTTATTCGAACACTGCCTCATGGGTATGAGACCGTTTTAAATGAATCGGGATCCAATATATCTCAAGGACAGAAACAGCTACTGACAATTGCTCGAGCGCTCCTTTCTAATCCGTCGATCCTTGTGCTTGATGAAGCAACAGCGAATGTTGATTCTAGGACGGAGCACCAGATTCAAGAAGCATTGGCTCACTTGATGAAGGGGCGTACAAGTTTTATCATTGCTCACAGGCTCTCAACCATTCGAAATGCCGATCTGATTCTTGTAATGGATCAAGGAAAAATCGTGGCCCAAGGGAGTCATGATGAACTTATTGCAAATGGAGGGTTCTACGCTAACCTTAATCAACAGCATGCATACCATTAAGTTTAGTGAAAAGGCAATTATCTTTTTCACTAAACATGAAATATTTTGGTTTTGTATTTAACTCGATTAGCTATAGATTGAGTTGTGAAATTGTCTTATTTTGTCGCATGGGTTTAAAGTCGTCGATATGTATGAGACGATTAAATATATAGCTGACGCATAGCTATAATTGGAGTTGACCAAATGTTTTCTTTGATAAGAAGCATCGATGGTTCAACGGAGACCTTAAAGGACTCAAGCAGTCAATTGGATAAAACCTTTAATAATTTCTCTGAAGCATCTATGCTAGCGAAGAAATTAAACAGGTACACAAAGGAACAATTACATTGGAAGGTTCAAGACATAATGGAGCCTATCATTTTGCTAAAAAACAGGTGACTGCCTGTTTTTTTATTTTGACTTTTTTTAAAGATAAATTCGTCATTATTTTCTGGAGTTACGACCTTTTAAGGAATGATTATTGTAATTTTGTTGAATCTCTAATAGATATGAAAACGGAGTCTTTAGAAGTATCCTACAAGGAAATAAAAATTGCTTTGGGGTTTATGCTTACTTGCACACGTGTTAAGTAATAAAAGGACAAAAACAGACATCGCTTCTTTCACTTCTTTGAATTCAGTATTTTTACTCAACTGACTTCAACTTCGTCTAGAAAAACATGCCCAGAAGAATAATAATACGGTATTAAATTCTTTGTCATTTAATGTCCCTCCTCAATTAAAAAGCCTGTTTACTATTCTTTGAAAAGGGAATTATAAGTCTATATTTCTAGTTCAGATAGAGTAAACGGATACATTATAAAGATAATAGAGTTTTTATCTTACATGATGACCCAAAAACCATCATTTTACGTATGCTTAATGAAAGGAAGTCTGATTATCACGATAGCTACTATCCAGGTAACCGATGAAAGACTTTCTATATAAGGAAGCAGCGTGCAAAGGAGTTATACATGCCACATCTTACCGACGAACAATTATACCAACAAATTGTTCAGCAAGATAAGGAGGCTCTTGAGGAGCTGTATGATCGGTATGAACGAATTCTATTTTCATTCATTCTTCGATTTACAAAAGACGAGGGTCTGACTGAAGAAGTAATGCAGGATCTCTTTATGAAGCTTTGGCAAGGCAAGGCCAGTTATCAAGTGAGTAAGGGGAAACTCTCGTCTTGGCTTTTAACCATTGCCAGAAACGCAGCGATTGATCAAATTAGAAAGAAAAAGGTAACTGAGGTCGAGTTTCAGGAGAGAGATGCAGAGCCTGATTTAGAGATCCCTGAGGATGTTCTTGTTCTTAAAGAAGAAAGCATGATCGTACAAAAGGCACTGATTCTCTTACCTAAAGAGCAACAACATGTGGTTAAATTATTTTATTTTGATGGAGAACCGCAAAGCAACATTGCAAAAATTTGCAAGATTCCCCTTGGAACTGTTAAAGGCAGGCTGCGTTTAGCACTGAATCAACTACGTAAGACTCTTAGCAGGAAAGGCGAAAGAGGCGATATCTACTATGAATGATAACAAATGCATACACTTACTTGATTATTTTAACGATCACCTTGATTCAAAACAAAAAGAGGAATTTGAACTTCATTTATTAGAATGCGAAGAATGCCAAGAGCAGCTACAAGAGCTATATGAATTTACTAGTGAAGTGGCTACTCACTCTACGCAAAGCACGCCTCCGAATGGCATGAAGCAACGCATACTTGGTTCCATTCTAGAGGAAGAGAATTCGCCTGAGGAAAAACAAAAAGTAGAGAATCACGTTGTTACTCCGCTTGTAACACCAATAAAGAAGAAAAACAAATGGAAGCCATGGGCTCAAGTCATCGCAGCCGGGTTCATTGCTTCGATTGGAATAAACGTATATACAATGAATCAATTAAATGATTCGCAATCAGAACTTGCTAATACAGAACTAGAGCGCGACCTATTAGCTAGTCAAATTAGTGATGCCGAACAATCACCTTCATCTGGAATGGCTCAGATTGAACAGGTCGTTACATCAACCTCTTTGCTTTCGAGTGAAGAAAATGAACATGTTGGCCAGGCCTCCATTGTTCAACAAGAGGATGGGTACAAATTAATTGTACAGGTAGAACAAATGCAGGAGCCTGTGGATTCAGAAGTCTATCAGATTTGGTTATTCCAAGATGAAACACCATTACCCGCTGGTTCCTTTACGACAAATGAACAAGGTGAAGGTGCCATCGTCTATGACCTTGACTCAGACACGAATATTGAAGATTTATTCGAAGCGATTGCAATTACACTCGAACCTCAGCCAGATAATCTCTTGCCGGAAGGACCGATTGTGACTCTTTCAGAGTTATACTAAAGCTTTAGAATGTAAAAGGTAGTATCAAAATGAGGAAAAAGATCTCGTTTACTTTTTTCAAGTGAACGAGATCTTTTTGTATCAGAAGTTATTTATGCCCCAGCTTTTTTGCTGTTCCAGTTGTCGTTATTGGTGTACAGGTAAAAGAGTGACGAGCATTAAATAATGATTACTGATCAGTATTAAGTAATATTTATACTGATCATTAAACAGTTGATTTTATAATAAAACGACATGAGATCTTCTTTAACTACTACAATAAAGGAATTTAAAAATAAACGTCATTAATCTTGAATAAATAAAATTAAGTGGGCCCGGTATTCTATCGATGACCGAACCCATTAAATATTAGTATGGGCCTCTAATATGTTTTTTCACCATTGTTTGATAAAAAGTAAGTAGCTTTTGCTGCTCCTCCACTGTAAACGGAGGAACATGAACGGCTTCTAAATTCGCTTTAACCTGCTCCGCCGTTTTAAAGCCAGGGATGACAGTGGTTACTGCATCTTGATCCAATATCCACCGTAAAGCCGCACTTGAAAGATGCTTTCTTCCTTGTTCAATCCATAAAAGATTCTGTACGAGATCGACCCCTTTTTCAAAATTTATTCCTCCAAAGGTCTCTCCCACATTAAACGATTCACCATTCCTATTAAAATGACGATGATCATCTTTTTCAAACTTGTGCTCATTCGTAAATTTTCCGGTTAATAATCCACTAGCCAATGGTACTCGAGCAATGATACCGACCCCTTTTTCGCTTGCTTTTGGAAACAACTCCTCAAGTGGTTTTTGTCTAAATAGATTAAAGATAACCTGTAACGCACGTACATTTGAGTGTTCTAAGCAAAGGAGACCTCCCTCTACAGTCTCAACACTTACTCCATAGTGGCGGATTTTACCCTCTTCTTGTAATTGATCTAATACCTGAAATACCTTACCGTCCTTAACAATGTCGAGCGGTGGACAGTGGATCTGATATAAGTCCAATCGTTCCCTTTCTAAACGCTTCAGACTATTTTCACAATATGCTCGTACTTGATCGATCGTGTAGGTGTCTGGTGAATGTATATCACCGTCTCTACAAAATTTAGTCGCAATATAAATAGTATCTTCTTTTCCCTTTGTTGCTTTCGCAAGTAATTCCTCACTGTGTCCATTCCCATAGACATCAGCCGTATCAAAAAAATTTACCCCATTCTCGATTGCAATCTCTAGCGCCTTAAGCGACTCTCGATCATCTGTCTGTCCCCAAGATCCACCAATGGCCCATGTCCCAAAGCTAAGTTCACTAATCTTTAGGTCAGTATTACCCAATTGTCTGTACTTCAACTTCTTCAACTCCCTTTGAGTCAGAATGAAAGCATACTATTATTGTACTTCTTTTAATTGTAGATTGCTCAGAAATGTTAGCGTTTACAATATTTTATATGGAGCGTTCAAGTTACCTGCTATGCTTCTAGAAGGTGGGTCAGCCAAGCCGTCTATTAGAATGATTGCTGAAGGAATGGAATTCATTGTGAAAAATGAACGAATGAAAGGGGCGTTCTTTACGGATATGAGCGTCACACTTTTTGGGACTTCAACCGCGCTCTTTCTAGCGATAACGGCTCTGTATTTTAGTAATGATCCAACCATTTTAGTTACTTTATGGCCGCGCCAGACTTGGGAGGGTTTCTTGGATCAATCTGCGCAGGTCAGCTTTCAAAAGTAAAAAGAGAAGCAAGAGCAGTCATCGTGTAAGCTTTTTCCTATGCTGTAACAATCATGTGTTTTGGATTAAGTGTTAATAGAGTCATCTTCCTCCCGTTATTATTCTTAATGCTCCAGGTGCAGCGGATTCACTCATGGTTGTCTTAAATCAAACCATCGTAGTCCACTCTGCACCAGATCACTTACGTTCAAGAGTAAACTCTGTAGAATATCTTCTCAGATTTGGTGGACCTCAATTAGGAGATTTTCGTGCTTGAGCAGTCGGAACGGCTCTTTCCCCAAGAAGTGCTACAATTCTTGGGGGAATGACATTAATCCTTACTGTAGGAGCAATTTATCTATTGTTTTACCATCCTATCGTACATTTCACGTAGAGAATGAGAGAGAGGCTGAACAAGCTAGATAATATTGGTTAAGCTGATACTTTCAGGATAAGTATAACCTCTCGTTCTTCAAGCCACTCTCCTGTATTTACAAAACCAAGTGATTGATAGAATTGAAGAGCTGGTTCATTATCAGGTTCTGTAGAGAGACCAATGAACTGACAGTCATCTTCTTGCTTCAAACGTTCAATCACTTTTTGCATGGCCTCTTTCCCATACCCTTTCCGTTGATAGGTAACATCAATCATAAACCTAGGAATCCAATACCTTCTCTCAGGAATTTCATCTTGATCGAATTCCGTCATTGCAAAACCAATAACCGTCTCTTCTAGATGAATAGCGTATGGGGTGAGGGTGGGGTCTACTTTCGATTCAGCGATAGAGTAGACATTTGGGTCAATTCGATGAACTTGATCTTCAGCTAACTTAAGATTAATGCATGCATCAAAGCTGTCGATTGTTACTTCTTGTATGGATAGTTTTGGCATAGGTTCATCCTTTCATCTGTTCTTTGTGAACTCTTTTAATCCTAGTCTAAGAAGTTAATGAAACGTCCTTTATGTAGTGATTTTGCTTTTTGATACACATACCAAGCACTTACTAAGTCTTGAAAAGCAAGTCCTACAGCACCGTATATTGTAATTTGCTGATCGTTCACTCTGCCGCATTCCTGATTAGTTAGAATGTCGCCAAGTTCTGCATGAATATCGGATTCGAGTAAGCCTGCCCCACCGATTGCACCCATTTCGATCGATAATTTAATGTTGTCACATACAAAGGTGGATTTTTTTATTAATTCTGCACTCACTTCACATTTTCCTGGTTGATCTGGACCAAGTGTTGTAATATGCGTGCCTTCTTTGATCATATGTGAAAAGAGAAATGGCTCCTTAGACCAGGTAGCTGAGATAATGATGTCACTCTCGCATACCGCTTTTTCAAGTGAGCTACATGGATGAATGGGAATCTGAAGCTCTGTCTGCATTTTCTCAGCGAATTGTTTAGCGTTTTTTATATTAGTGTCAAAAACTGTTACCTGCGATATTTTTCGTAGATAACTAAGAGAACGCAGTTGGAGTTGACCTTGTACACCAGCCCCAATGATCGCGACATTCTCTGCATGTTTGGTTGCTAAAAGGTGTGTGCCAATAGCGCAAGAAAGTCCCGTGCGAACAGCAGTGATATAGGTAGAATCCATAATAGACAATAGACTTCCGTTTTCAACATCATGAAGATGAATAATCCCAGTAATAGAAGGTGTAGTTGTAGGGAATTTAGAATGAACCTTCACTGTATAAGCAGGTACATTGGAGCTAAGCCCAGGAAACAAAATCATTACACTGTTTTCTTCTTTCGGTAATTTAGAATATGCTCTTTGAGAGGTTATGGTCCGATTTGTGGTGTTCAGTTTAAAGGCTTCAACTAATCTCGGATAAAGCTCTAAAGGATCTAAGATTGCTTCAATTTCGCTTCGATTAAGTAATAACGTTTCCAAACGATACGCCCACCTTTTTAAGAATTTGTGCAGGGAAGCTTTAAAACTACGTGTCATGTTAAAATTATTAGCATCGAACAACATAATTGTAAAACAGAAAGAGGAGGTCTAACAATGCTTGCGGGACAGTTAACAGAACTTCGACCGGTCGTTCAAGAGGATTTACATAACGTATGTCAGTGGAATAATGATGAAGCGTTGGTCACATTGGCTTCTGGAAGTGACAAGGCTTTTCAGATTAACAATTCCCAAGTGGGGTTAAGTCATTACTTAGAGAAAAATACACTTGAGAATAATTTAATTGAGGATGGGCAGTTCTTTTCAATCTATTCAAAAGAAGATAATGCTCATATTGGAAAATGTGATTATCGAGATATCAATTGGATTGCACGTTCAGCAACAATAGGTATGATGATTGGTGAAGCTGAGTATTGGGGCAAAGGACATGGTGAAGATGCGTTACACGTGTTATTGCGTTATCTCTTTGATTCCCTCAACCTAGAACGGATCCAAATTGATACGTGGAGCGGAAATCAAAGAGCTATTCGATTTTTTGAAAAGTGTGAGTTCGTATTAGAAGGTAGGCTGAGAAAAGGTGAATTTATTAATGGTAGCTATTATGACACCATCATTATGTCGGTTTTGAGAGAGGAATATAAAGGAGTTCAACAGTAAGAATAAATCTATTTTTGTTTCTCTTCCTCATACAAATCTACATAAACATTCCCAAACGAATCAGCTTGAGCAAGGAAGACGTCTTTAAAATCAGTCGCTCCTTGCTTTTTGATTTCAACGAGCAGCCACTCCTCTGTATACCCTTTTTCTCGTAATCCTTTTCTAAGTAGCTTTCCGTCCATGATCAGAATCTTAGGTCCGTGGTCCATCTGAACGGGTACACCAGAGCTATGGGGTGTTAGCGGCTGTTGGTCTGATTTTAATAAGATACTAAGCTGTCCGTTTGTTTCAAGGACGGCCATTTCAACATCAGAAACGTTAAAGGTGCCTTTTTCTCTAAGTAAAAGCATTAATTCATCTGCAGACAATAGGTTTTTCTTCATATTCTGCTCAAGAATGCTTCCATTTTGGATGAGGATGGTTGGACTTCCATCAATGACTTTCGTAAACCATCTTGACTTTAAACTAACAAACGCTAAAATGCTTGGGAACAAACCCCAGATGAGCAGGGCCATCAAACCATTTGCAATCTTAACATTTTGATCGACAGACATGGTTGCAGCAATGGATCCAATCGTAATCCCTACACAATAATCAAAGAATGTCAGCTGAGATATTTGTTTTTTTCCCATAAGACGAGCCATCATCATTAATAAAAGAAAAGATACAATGGAACGAATTAAGACGAGTACAAGTTCAGGCATGAGACTGATCTCCTTTTCATCAGAAAGTACAATCTTTTCTTAGTATTAGGTAATAATAACCTTCATATGCGAAATGCGAATCTTGAGGGGGATCTAACGTGATTAGAGGAAAATTGGTAGCGAGTCTATTGATGATCATGCTATTGACGGCTTGTGGAAATAGTATTGGAAGTCATGCGTTTTATGGAGTGATGGATCATATTGACGAAGCATTGGAGCAGTCTGATTGGGAACAGCTTGATCAATACGCATCTCAGTTTGAAGAAACCTATGATCAGAATAAGTGGAAGCTTCAGCTTATTGGAGACGAGGGAGAATATGAAGGACTGTACGAAAGTATTCAAAAATTACTGGCTGGGGTGAAAGAGAGGGATTCAACAATTGTTCGAATTGAATTAGCGAGTGCTCGTGCGCTTGTATCTGATATCTATTCTCTGTGAAAGAACTAAAGCTTAATTAGCTTTAGTTCTTTTTAGATTTTTAATTGAATAGAGGGGGGTTCTTTCTTGGTAAGTGTTCGGTTCTCCTTAGTGTTGGATGAATTGAGCTTGTTGTTAATGCTCGGGTTCTTAGTATCATAGGGGTGCTCTTGCTCTGTTCCCGTTCTTTCTTGGTGTCGGGAGCTGTTTCTTGATGGGACAGGCTGTGGGCTTGGTAAAAATCTTGTTCTCTTTGCTAACGGCTTTGTATTCTTGGTCATTAGATCAAAGTTCTTGATGCAAGCTTCTTTTTTCTTGCATTTTGGATCAATCTTGATACTATTCTCTTCTTATTTTACTTAAGCAGGGATTGAAGTACGTTCTATGTAAGTATATATAGATCATAAGCCTTGAGGAGGGATTATTTGAGCAATCATATAGCAGACCAGAGAGCAAGTATATATGGAAATCAGTCAAATATCTTAGACAGAAGAACCTTGTATACAGCTCATAAACAACTGGCCAAACGACTTGAGCCAGGGATGACGGTTCTTGATATTGGATGTGGCACTGGTGCAATCACGAGAGATATCGCGAAAGCTGTTGGCGAAAAAGGCAGGGTTGTAGGGATGGACAACAATCCAGCGTTCGTTGAAAAGGCACGTACAATGCATGAGGATTTACCGAATGTACAGTTTGAAGTGGGAACTATTTATCAATTAAAAGATGAGGCTTCATTTGATCTCGTGACGTGTTCAAGAGTCTTACAATGGTTAGCCGATCCCTTAGAAGCTTTAAAACAAATGGTCCAAGTCACAAACGTTGGAGGAAGGGTTATCGTTTTAGATTACAATCACGATAAAATCAGCTGGGACCCTTTACCACCAAAGAGTACAAATAATTTCTACTCGGCATTTCTTAAATGGAGAGCGGATGCAGGCATGGATAATACAATTGCCGACAACTTGGAGCGTTTATTTTACGAAGCTGGGCTTACTCACATACATGTAACGGCTCAGCATGAAGAGACGGTTCGTGAAGATGTGAGTTTTGACCAGCAGGCAGGGATTTGGGCCGATGTCATGGCAGGTAGAGGTAGGCAAATGGTGATGGAGGATTATATAAAAGAAGACGCGCGAGCAGTGGCTGAGAAGGAATATAGGGAGTGGGTAAGCCAAGTAGCCACGTCTCACACCATGTACTTATTAGCGGTAGAAGGAATTAAGCGTTAATAATCGAATGTTATAAGGAAGGATGTCGTTAAATGACAGATCATGCATCATCATTAAAACAAATGAAACGGCTCAAATATGCTGCATTGTTCATAGGCATTGTTTGTTTCTTTTTAACATTTGTCCCTTTTACAAGAGTGGTGATGATTGGTTCGTCGATTGGTGATTACATCATTTTTGTTTTAACACCACTTGGAGTCATTCTTTCCATACTTGCTTTAATAAGGGGATCTAAAAAATTCATTCCAATCGTCGCACTTGTCTTGTCTCTATCCTTTCCTTTGTTTTTGATCTTAGTATTTGTCTTAATCTTAACAGGAGTGACGGACTTCGCTCCTTAATGATGAGGTGGTTTTTCTGAACGTACATGTTAAACAGTTAATATCTATAGGGGTTGTAACGCTAGTACTGGTTAGCTGTCAAACAGCTTCTGGAACCTCAGAAGAAGAGATTGAACGCATTGAAGTTATTTCTTTAAATGATGATAAAGACCGGCTCATACTCACGGATCAAGCTGATCTGAACTCATTCCAAGACGTTTTCGACCAAACTGAGGCAGTTGAAGGCGTTGTGAACGTAACAGATCCCATGTACAGGTTAGAGGTTACGTACACGAATGAGGAAACTGACCAATTCCATCTATGGCCGATTGATCCAGAATTTGAGAATACTTTGATGAAGGTAGAAGATACACACACGTTATACACTGTGCCTAAAGAAATGACGGCGATTCTACAAGATCTAATTGAAGGGTAAGGAAGCCTTACCCTTTAACAATCATATCCGTTCCATTAATAAGGATGGCTTGTTTGTTTGAGAGTAAAAGGAGGTCTAGGGAAGACTGGTACTTCTCTATAATCTGTTCTACTGACTCATTAAAATAAGCGTGCCCAATATGTGGAACCGGGTAGCTTTGGATTAAGCCAAGTCCTTCATTGTTGCTGAGGCTGGCAGCCTTAGACTTGTCATCCATCTGTTCGATGTATGTAATACTTGGAGCCATCATAATGGTTCCGGCCGATTCACCGATATATAGCTTTCCTTTATGAATTTGTTCAATCAATAATTGATCTGCTCCGGACTTTTTCAGTTCTTGCATGAGGAAAAAGGTATTTCCTCCAGATACATAGATGTAATCATTTTTGTTTAGCGCTTCTCTTATTGCCGTAAATGGGGTGTTTGACACATCTAATAAGTCTATAGTGATTCCTAGCGAGATAAATGCTGATTTTGCTGCATCTACGTAGTGAGTTATTTCTTCAACATGGCTTGCTGTTGGAATGAAGGTAACACTTTTACCAGCCAATTGCTCAGAGGTACATTCTTTAAATAAATCTAGTACATCAGCGAAAGAAGAAGATAAAAACATGTTCATGGGGGATCAAACTCCTTATGTTCATAATGAGAACGTACGATCTTATTATAGGGCAAGAAGACTGGATATTCAATTATGACGAAGGAGGAGCTTATGTACATATTTAGCTATTTCAAAACAGGGGAAGAGAAACTGTTTGTGGCAAAAAGTGAAAACGGACTTGATTGGGAGGACATGAATAATGGGGAGGCACTTTTTTCTTCCACCGTTGGGACAAAAACGATGCGTGACCCGTTTATCATTCAAGATCATGAAGGGATCTTTCATTTACTCTGGACGAATGGATGGAACAGTCAAAGCATTGGTTATGCAAGATCAAATAATTTGGTGGATTGGAGCGATGAACGATTGCTTCCTGTCATGGAGAACGTTCCACTTACAAAAAATTGTTGGGCACCAGAGGCTTATTTTGACGTGGATGACCAGCTTTACCGCTTAATCTGGTCATCAACTGTTGGAGAAAAGGAACGCGATCATCGAATTTGGTCTGTAACTACGTCCGATTTCATACATTATTCAGAGCCTGAGCTGTTCTTTGATCCTGGTTACAATGTGATTGATGCAACGGTTATAACGACAGATGAGCAAAAGCACTATATGTTTTTTAAAGATGAACGAGGGTTAAATGATCCTAGAACAGAGTTTAAAGCGATTCGGTCATGTCCGTTTTCCACTAGGAACGGAAAAACGGATTTTCATAAAATCTCTGACCTTTTAACGTCTGAGCTCACAGAAGGTCCAACGGTCTTTTCGGTTCGATCTAACGCTGATCATGAAAAATGGATCATGTTTGTTGACCCGTTCCGAAAAGCAGGTTATGAAATCCTTGAATCAACAGACTTAACGCATTGGACCGATATTAGCTCAAGTGTGCAACTGCCAGCGGGTCCTAGACATGGTTCTGTAATTTCAGTTAAAACTGTTAAGGGAGAGATGTAAGTGGCAGCTTTTCTTTTATTCGTCATGTTATTGGCGATGATTTTAATGATTGTCTTTTTCGTATTAAGTTTCTCAAAGGGTAAGGGAAACCGACATAAATACCTTATTGGATCCGGGATTAGTTTGGGAGCAGTACTATTCCTTGGGCTCGGAGCGGGCATATCCGCTTTAAGTGCTTCTTTCACAGAAGGAGTGGCAGCTGAATCGGAAATCATTGAGGTGGAGGAAGAAGTCGAGGCAAAGGTAGATGCTAAAGAAGAGGAGCAAGACAAGGAACAAGAAGAGAAGGAAGAGGAAGTTAAAGAAACAAAGGTAGAAAATAAAGAATCAGAGGAGCAAGTAGAGAAAGAAGAAGAACAAGCAATTGCAACCGAAGAGAAGCAGAAGGAAGAAGAGGCAAAAGAAAAAGAGGCAGAAGCGCTTGCTAAGAAAGAGCAGGAAGAGAAGGAAGCAGAAGAATTAGCACAGAAAGAAGCCGAAGAAAAGGAGGCAGAGGAGGCAGAGGAGCAAGCTAAAAAAGAGGAAGAAGAACGTAAGGTTGAAGAGGAAGAAAAAAGCCAGACAACACTCTCTCAAGATCAAGCCGCAGAGACTGCTGAAAACTATCTTAACTACACAGCATTTTCTGAATCAGGACTGGTTGAACAGCTTAAATTTGAAGGGTTTAGTCAGGACGAAGCAAATAAAGCAGTCGAGTCGATAAGTGTAGACTGGCAAGAACAAGCCATCAACATGGCTGAAAACTATCTAGACTATACGGCTTTTTCAAAGTCTGGCCTAGTGGAGCAGCTTGTGTTTGAAGGATTTAGTCAGGAGCATGCATCACATGCGGTTGAGAGTGTGTCTCCCGATTGGCAAGAGCAGGCTGTAAAAATGGCACAAAATTATCTCGATTATTCCTCGTTCTCTAAGCAAGAATTAATCGATCAATTGGTTTTCGAAGGATTTAGCACCGAGCATGCGAATCATGCTGTTACTCAAGTTGGCCTTTAAAGTATTCGCTTTGCATCAAAGCTAACTAAGGCTTTGGTGCTTTTTATATAAGGGGGCGTAAGATTGGATGTACAACTAATTGTTGGTGAATTACTTAAAGAGAATGTGATCAGAACCTTCCCTACTTCTATAGATCAACCGACTGGAGGAACGGTGAGTAAGGTTTACGTTTTGGATAATACATATGTTATAAAAGCAAATCTTCCTCAAATGATAAAAGTAGAATGTGAATTTCTTCGGATGTATCAATCATTAAAGCTATTTCCAAGAGTACTGTACATTTCTCCTACCTGTGACTATATGGTGTATTCATATATTAAGGGAACCGTGGCAAACCAATCCTTTAAAAAAAGGGAGGTTCTCAAGGTATTAGTTGAAGAAGTAATCAATCATTATACACCTGGTCCTAAAGAGGGAGCCTGGGGCTGGGTAGATGATCCAGTTAATACGTGGAAAGCATTTCTTTTAAATGAAATAGCAGAGGCAAGCGCTCTAATTGGTTCTCGATTAAAGTCAGATGAGCACCAAGCTGTGAAGGTACTTGTGGGGGAGGTATCTTGTGAAACAATTCCTTATGTCATTCATGGAGACTTAGGCTTTCATAATCTCATTTTCTCAGAAAATCAATTAAGCGGAGTGATTGATCCAACTCCTGTGCTTGGAGATCCTTTGTATGATCTGATCTACGCTTTTTGTTCAACTCCTGAAGACTTAACTAAGGAAACCCTAGATGGTGTAGTATCTTTTCTCAATAAAGACCATAAAAAAGATCCATATCGTTTATATGGAAAGGTATTAATCGGATTATATCTTAGGCTAGCAGCTTGCCTTAAACATCATCCAAAAGACATGGAGACATATTTGAAGGCTTGGACGTATTGGTTGAATATGAAAGAGGCTTACCTCAATTTAAAATAGGGAAGGGATTCGTAGGTGAATGAAGGAAGGAAGGGTGAATTGATTGAAACGAAATATGGGACTAGTTAAAGGGTTTGTATTTGTTGGTACATTTTTCGTTCTTTTTATCATTGCTACGAATCTACTTGATCTGTTTTTCGGAAACAGACAGCTAACGATTCTATTGAGTATTCTAGCTTTCTTTTTAGTTATTCTAGGCTCGGTTCCCATAACTAAAATCATTTCAGAATGGTTGAATCAGCAGCTTAGATGAGCGTTGTATAATGTGACGCACGATTTTGTTTCTGTTTTTAAAATCGTTTCTAGATAATGGATATCATTTTCGATCGTTACCTTAAGTGTCTCGTCTTTAGCATAAAGCATTTCTTCTTTAAGCTTTTGTATTTCTTGGGTAAATAAAAGGTCATCGTTTTGATTCAGCATTTCATCGCACCTTTTCATAAGATCTAATCTTTCATACCCTTTATTATATTGAGCTAAACCACTTTTTTGAATAAATATTGTCTTTTAATGTCTTAAATTGTTTCTTAAACAAAAGTAAGAAGCCAAAGGATTTGCGCCTCTGGCTTTTTACTAATTAAGATTGGTTGATCCAGTTGTCGGTTAGGTTACGATTGTTCTCGATCCATTCAGCAGCCGCTTGTTCTTCATCCTCTAAATCCTGTCTAAGAGAAAGGAGTTCTGCTAGTTGATCTTCTTCAAAGTAGGCATTTTTTAACCAACTATCAGCATTAGGAAAATCTTCTGCAAAACCATTACGACCCATATAGTAAATGCTGTCTGGTTCCCCGAATACTTGGTCCGGATCATCTAAGTATTTTAAATCGTAATCCTCGAACGCGTAATGTGGACTCCATAGAGTCACAACAACAGGCTCTTGATTCTGATAAGCCGTATCAAGTTGTTGCATCATTGCTTGTTCAGAGGATATAGTAAGCTCGTATGATTCTAATTGGTAGTGGGGGATGATATCATTGTTCATTATTTGCATAAGTGAGGAGCCGGGATCGATGCCATTTATCTCGCCATTAAATTCGTCCATCGCATCAGGTAAGTCTTCTATTGAATTAATGTCATTCATATACGTTGGAACAACTAATCCACTATGAGCTCCGTCATATAATAGGTGATCTTCAGTTAACTCTAACTCATTTGTGTCTAAAGAGACATAGGCTTGATCAGTAAAGGGTAGCCATGTTCCAAATGCTAGATCGATATCTCCATTAACCGTTCCTTCAAATAAGAATGCCTTTTCAAAAGTGGTCATCTCAACAGTATACCCTTCTTCTTCAAGAAGCTGCTTCCACACGTAAGCAAATGCCGTTCCATCAGAATATGTGGAGTGACCTATAGTAATCGTGCCACCCTCGCCCGTGTCTTCACTTCCACAGGCTGTTAGTGAAACAGCTGTTACAATTAGTGCTCCAGAAATAAGTTTGTGTTTACTCACCATACGTACGAACCACTCCTTTATAAGTAAGTTATATACTTACCCCTCTTCTAAAAATGTTAAACCTTCTTTTAGTGAATGAGGTCAGGAAGTGAAATCGAAAGATCGTGGTATGGAATTAATTTTATAAAACTAAGACTAGATGTTTACGAAAATAACATAAGGTTTAATGAAGCAATTAAAATAAGAATAAGTAGATTTCTCTTTATGGTTTGTGGTTTTGCTTTATCAAGTGACTTAAATCCAACAACAGTCCCTAAGATTACTGCAATAATACCTACTAGGAGGTAAGGGAGCAAAGGTACTTCAATATCACCATTTGCTGCATGAAGACTAATCGAAAAAACACTGGAGATAATAGCTGAAACTTGTATACTAACAATATAGGAAAAGCGTTGGTTTGGATAAAGCATGATGAAAAACGTAGCAATAAAGATACCTCCAATGCCAAACATGCCTCCCACGATCCCAGCGAGAATACCAAGTATAAAGCTGACCCAGCGGTTTGGAGACTTTCTTGCAGCTATCTCTTTGTTTGAAAACCTTGGAAGCAGAAGCTGATAAAGAGCCACGATGAACAAAAAGCCACCAAGCCATACTTTAATCGCATCGATTTCACCGTAATTCGAAAGTATAAAAAAGGCGACGAGTCGACCGATTATTACGTAGATTAAAAACTCGGTAAATTTCTTCCACTCAATATACTTGTAATATTTGATTACAGCTGTCACACCGCCAAATATTAAGATCGTTAATATAATTAAGGTTGTGTCTTTGACTGTCATAAACAGAGGTAATACGGAAACCACAACTAACCCTGTCCCAATTCCACTAATACTTTGCAAAAAAGCACCCACAAACACTAAGGCAAAAACGAGAATAAATAAGATATGTATCAGTCCTAATTTGAGATTTTCTAACACTATACGTTGAGTATAGCATGAAACAAATCAACAAAAAGGAGATGAGTATATGGATATCTTACATGCGGTAGGGCCGCTTTTAATTGTAGGAATCATTGTTGTATTTGTGATTAAACGTCTTGAATTGATGTACAAAAAAGGGAAGTTGGCCAAAGCCAAATCTAAACAGAATCAAAATCTTTTAGATAGCGTCATTCCATTAGGGATGATTGCAGGCGCAGGAGTAGGAACGGTTGTTGGTATTATTATTAGTGAGTTCGTTTACGCCATCAGCGTAGGTGGGGCTATTGGTATGCTTGTTGGATATGTTGTATACGCTTATTGCAGCAAGCGCACTCATATAGACACAAACTAAATCACTATTCGTATGTTGCATTGCTCTTTCGATAAGCGGATAAAGCTGTTTTCACTCCCGCGTATGTTCCAACGGCCGCATTACCGTAAAAGAATCCCATAAACAGTCCAGCCGGTAAATCATGCCGGTGACTGTAAAAAACGGAGATTAAGACTCCGAGTATAGTGGCAATAGTAGGGATATATTTGTGAGGGATGCGTGTAATCCATTTGATTAACTCCGTAACAATTAAAACCACTGGCACTGCAAGGACGGCATCCCAAATATTTGTTTGAATTGTAGGCAGATCCATTACGTACCCTCCTAAGGAAAGTCTTTTTATCCATAGGATGTCCGTTTCTTAGGAAAGTATTTTAAAAAGGTATAAAAAGGAGATGTTTCCGATGAGCAAAACTAGTGTGATTATTCTATGCCTGATTCTCTTAATGGTTGGCGGTGGGTGTTCAGCTCAGCCTCAATCTGACAATAAAATAGGAACAATAGAAGGGCGCTATGTAAAAGATATGTCTGGTGATCATTTTATTATGAGTGAAGAACATGGTTCGATCATTATGGGGAGTCAATCAGGAAATGAAGAAGTGTTTGATGAGCTTTCAAGTGGTGACCTTATCCGTATTAAATCTGAAGTAATCATGGAAAGCGATCCGGCTCAAACATCTATTCTTGATCTCGAATTTGTTGAGGAAGGTGGAGAAGAAGACCTTCCTCAAGAAGAACTTGAAAGACTCACTGAAATGGGTTGGACATTTGAGTGAGCATGTGAAGCGTTAAAGCATCCGTTTCATTCCATCATGACTAGCCTCAAACCCAAGGCGCTCATAAAAACGATGGGCGTCTTTTCGTGATTTATCCGTAGTTAGCTGCACCATACTGCAATTTGCTTCTTTAGCACGCTCAAACGCGTCATGAAAAAGGTTTTCGCCAATGCGCTTTCCCCTATGCTTTTCGTCCACACGGACACCTTCAATTTGGGCACGCTTCATGCCCATTCGTGATAGTCCGGGAATGATGGTTAGCTGCAGAAACCCAAGAAGCTCGTCCTCTTCCACCGCAACTAAAATACAATTCCCCTTCTGTTCCTCTATTTCATTAAATGCCTCGTAGTATTCACTCGGTAATGGCTCCTGATACGATTCTCTTTTTGAGCCTAAGACGTCATCGGCTAACATTCGAACCATCTCTGGTATATCATGTTTGGTTGCTTTTCTAACGTGCATGTCCATCAGCCCCCGCTCCATTTTTGTTTCCGCGGAAATACCAATCCATAGCGTTTTGATACAGTACTTTATGGATCGCCTCTTCATCCTTCAAGCACTCTTTCACGATGTCGATGTCTGAATCCTGGAAAGGTCTTGGTGCACGTGTAGATGGGAGATCGGTTCCGAACATTAATGCCTCACTGTTCATACGATAAATATCTTGAATCATTTCGGCTGCATCAAAATCTAATCGGCTAAACCCCGTTGCTTTTACTTTTACACCATGAGAGACAAGTTTTAATAAATCATCTGAACCTGCCTTAGATAATCCGAGGTGATCAATGGAGACTGCAGGTAACGTAGTAAGTACGTTGTATATGTCGGCCAACTTCGCTGAATTGATGTATAACTCCGTGTGCCAGCCAACTAAATCATACACACGATTTGAGAAGGCTTCCAACTTTGATATATCTTCTGAACCCCCTCTGTTTACATTAAAGCGTAACCCTCTCACACCAACTTCATTTAACTCAATGATTTCTTCATCACTTGTTGTAAAAGGTAATTGAGTGACGCCAACAAATCCGCTACCTAATTGTCTGAGTGACTCTTTTAAATACGTCTGATCAAATTTTTGGAAGGAGCCAGACACGATGGCGCCATTTGTGATAGATAATCTCGAAGCATCAGCTGAGTAGTCTTCTGCAGTATAAGAGTCGGGAGTGAAACCTTGATTTTCGTAAATAGGAAAACGTTTATCAATAATATGTAGATGGGCATCAAAGATCTTCATGTTTCTCTCCTTCTTTCTAATAAGGTTAGGTTCATCTTATCAAAAGCGATATAATAAGAAAAAGACAGAAAACTTCTTCGTTTGAATAAGAAAAACTTATAGTAGGGGAGAGATACATATGAAGGTTGAAGATCATCAATTGATTGTTGCGTTATCTGAAGCAGGTACGATTAAAGAAGCATCTAAAGCTCTTTTAATATCGCAGCCTGCAGTGAGTCAACGACTTAAAAGTATAGAAGCCTATTGGGGAAAGTCATTGTTTGTTCGGACGCCTAAAAAGCTGATTCCTACACCTAGTGGAGAGAAGGTTATTACGTTCTCTCAAACCATGATGAATGAGACGAACCATGTTCGAAATGCATTATCGATGGACTCGGATACGGTTGAAGGTACGTTATCGCTTGGGGTTTCGTCAACCATTGGCCAATATTATCTACCTGCTGTGTTGGGTGATTTCATTACGATGTATCCAAAAGTAAATATTGAGCTTTTTACGGGATTATCGAGCGAGATTATCAGGCAGCATGAGGGGTTTCATGTGTTTATCACTCGAGGAGATAAACCAACCGTTCCATCCATGCTTCTGTTAGAAGAAAGATTATATTTGTTAAGGAAGAAAGGAGCGCAATCAAACGTGTTAATTGAATTTCAAACAGATTCAAGCTTCCAAACAATTGTGAACCAATGGTTTATTCAGCATCCGGATCAACATATACAGACGAAAGTAAAGGTAGATCAAATGGAAACCTCTAAACAACTGTTGAAACATGGAATTGGAGCGACTGTTTTACCTGAGCTTGCTGTAGGTGACTTAGACTTATCAGATTATCATGTGACCTTGTTATCTAATGAAAATGAGCAAATCATTCGGCAGACATGGGTAAGCCATGCGGATTATGCCGAGACGTTTCCTCAGGTAAAAGCTTTTATTGCGTTTATTCGTTCGTACAACAAGTAAAAAAACCGTACTAGTCCGTAGAACTAGTGCGGTTTTGGTCTTTTTTGAATAATTTGTATAATTGTCGAGTAGATAATGCCCCTATAAGGATTCCTGTAAACACTACATTTTGTGCCTTCTCTAGAGGAATAATGCTAAGCTGAACCATTGATATAATAAGAATGGAAAATGCGACAAGAACCAAATGAAGGATAAATTTTGTTTCATCTTTCATAACGGTTATCTCCTATCTGTAACTTTATGTGATATTGTTATTGCTCATTATATCACATTTATAGATTCAAATAGAAAAGTGCATCATTCTTTATGAAATCTTTATTAATTTATGTCAATTGTTTGTAGACAGATCATCTAACGTATAATAAGGATCATTGAATAAGGAGGATTTGTAATGAATCAGAACTCAAAGGTAGATGCTTTTTTAGATAGGGAAAAAAGATGGAAAGAAGAATTCACTGCGCTTCGTCACATCGTTTGTGCAGCTGAGGTTGTGGAGGAGTTTAAGTGGGGGAACCCTTGTTATACAGTGAACGGTAAAAATGTCGTATTGATTCATGGATTTAAAGAGTATTGTGCACTCCTATTTATGAAAGGAGCCCTGCTGACAGATTCAGATGGCCTACTTGTTCAACAAACAGAAAATGTACAAGCAGCAAGGCAGATACGCTTTAAAGACCTTCAAGAAATCGAAGAGAACAGTGAAAAGATTGTCGCATACATCAATCAGGCGATTGATGTTGAAAAGGCCGGATTAAAAGTGGAATTAAATCTTGATACAGAGAAGACAATCCCTTTAGAGCTCGAGCAGAAGTTTCAAGAGAATACAGAGCTAGAAGAAGCCTTTGAAAAGCTGACCCCAGGACGCCAGCGGGCATATCTGTTGTACTTCGCACAGGCGAAGCAAGCAAAAACAAGAGAAGCGAGAATCGAAAAATACGTCCAACATATCTTAAATGGAAAAGGTTTAAAGGACTAATGTATGGTAGCAAATCCCCCTAGTTTTAGGACCTCATCTCCTGACTAGGGGGATTGTTAAATAATCGAGCGTACTCTCTACTAAATTGAGAGGGACTCTCATAGCCAACTTTGTATGCAATGCTTGCAATGTCCGATGTCTCAGTTAATAACAGACGTTTCGCTTCATTTAATCGTAGCTGTTTTTGATATTGTATTGGACTCATAGCTGTTACTTCTTTAAATTGCTTATGCAAGGTAGATGTGCTTACATTTGCTATGTTTGCTAATTCCTCCACTTTCATTGGTTGATCGTACGTACGTAATAGATGTGTAATCACATCCTTCATTTTATAAGCAAGGCTTCCTTCTATGACCATTTGTTTTAACATCGTCCCATGAGAACTGTCTAACAGCCAATACATGATTTCTTTTTTTAGAATTGGCGCGAGTCCTGTAATGTGAGAAGGGTCCTTAAGTAAATAAGTAAGTCTGGTCAAAGCATCTAATAACGCATGGTTGATTTGCTTCACAAACATCGCGCGATTCCTGCCTTTCCCTTTTAACGTTCGCTTTTGATCCGACTCGTCCATTAACTCAAAAATCTCCCCCAACGTAAATTCAATCTTAATTGCTACATAGGGTAAATCTTTTGTTGCTTTGACAACATGTCCAATAACAGGCAAATCAATGGCACCCACAATGTAATCTCCAGCACGATATGAGAAGTGCTGACTGCCCATGTTCATTTCTTTTTGACCCTGGAGTACAAGACAAAACGAAGGTTCGTTTACTCTTGGAATGGGTTGGGTGGGCTCAGATTCGCGAATGAGCGATAGAGATGGGATAACGGTTTTGTGTACTCCATCCTTCATTAAACGATTGATGACAAAATGTTTAAGATCAGTAAGTTGCTTATCATGCATGCTTCTTTTGCTCCTTTTTACTAAGAAGTATACGTTGAAAGGAAGGTACATGGAAGGAACCTAAGAGGAATAGGCAAGAATAAAATAGCTTTAGGTTAAGAGTTTCTAGTTGATCGTGTCATACTAAGAGTAACGTATAGAGAGGATAGGTGAGTAGAATGGAGTATGTCAAACTGGGTAAGACGGGTTTAGATGTTTCTCGCTTATGTTTAGGCTGTATGGGGTTTGGTGACTCCAGCAAATGGATCCATGATTGGGTGCTAAATGAATCTGATTCACGAAACGTGATTAAAAAAGCACTCGACCTAGGAATCAACTTTTTTGATACGGCCAACGTGTATTCGCTTGGTACGAGTGAGGAATATGTTGGAAGGGCGTTAAAGGAACTGGCACGACGTGATGAGGTTGTTCTTGCAACAAAGGTTCATGGGAAGATGCACGATGGCCCAAACGGTTCCGGACTTTCAAGAAAGACTATTATGAATGAGATTGACAATAGTCTTAGACGTTTAGAGACTGATTACGTTGACTTATACATTATTCATCGTTGGGATGAACATACACCAATCGAAGAAACGATGGAGGCGTTACATGACGTAGTGAGATCTGGAAAAGCAAGATATATTGGCGCATCTGCCATGTATGCTTGGCAATTCCAAAAAGCATTACATGTCGCTGAGAAAAATGGGTGGACACGTTTTGTTTCCATGCAAAATCACCTAAACCTAATCTATCGAGAGGAAGAGAGAGAAATGCTGCCACTTTGTGTGGAAGAAGGAATAGGAGTGACTCCTTATAGCCCACTTGCCTCGGGACGCTTAACCCGTGATGTGACAGCATCTACAAAGCGCTCACAATCCGATCAGGTACAGAAGTCTAAATACGATGGAACGGCCGATACAGATCAAATCATCGTTGAGAGAGTAGCAGACCTTGCACTGAAGTATCAAGTCCCTCGTTCACATATTGCCCTTGCTTGGCTTCTGCAAAAAGAACCTGTCACAGCGCCTATTATTGGAGCAACTAAGGAACAACATTTGATAGACGCAGTCGATGCGTTAAAGGTAAAGCTTTTACCTGAGGATGTAACGTATCTGGAAGAGTGCTACACGCCACACCAAATTGTTGGGCATAGATAGATTCAAGAAACCGTACTTGTTCTTTGAATGAGTACGGTTTCTTTCATTTTATGAAGGAGTCAGACAGAAAAAAGAGAAGGTATAATATAAGTTGTAAGCGCTATTAAAATTTACGTTCAAAGGAGGAGATTACACTGATTAAACCATGGGAAGCTGGAAAGCTCGCCGTTCATCCCAATCAGACCTATCTAGTCAATGGAGACCAACCATTTTTCTGGTTAGGGGACACTGCTTGGACGCTTTTTCAACGGTTATCCATTCATCATGCAAAAACGTACCTAATGAATCGAAAAGAAAAGGGGTTTAATGTAATACAGTCTATCCTCATCAACGTGGCGCATAAGGATGACCCTGTCAGTCATCAACAAATAGAGAACGAGGATGTGTTAAAAACCATTGCTCCTGACAATGCTCCATATTGGAAGCGAGTGGTGGAGCTTGTTGATTTTGCAGCTAATGAGGGAATGTACTTTGCTCTGCTTCCTGTATGGGGAAAAGTTGCTAAAAAGGGCTTTCTGCATACACGCAACGTAGAGGCATATGCCGATTTTTTAGCTGAGACTTTTAAAGATAAACCAAATATTCTTTGGCTGCTAGGTGGAGATACAAGGGGAGACCTTGATCCTGAGCTTTGGGATATATTTGGACAAAAGCTAAAAGCGAGTATGCCGAACATGCTGGTCGGCTACCATCCATTTGGCCGAACATCATCCTCGTATTGGTTTCATGAAAAGGATTGGCTTGATTTTAATATGTTCCAATCAGGTCATCGCAGATACGATCAACCCGCACTGCAATCATGGGACGACGCTTATGCACATGAGCCTTGGTATGGTGAAGACAATTGGCAATATGTCTTACATGACCTTGAAAAAACTCCGACTAAGCCTGTAATTGACGGTGAACCATCATATGAACAGATTCCCCAGGGGTTACATGATTCCTCCGAACCTTATTGGCAAGCGCATCACACACGTAGATATGCATATTGGTCTGTACTCTCGGGAGCGTTTGGACACATCTATGGTCATAATGCCATCTTCCAATCTAACGGTGCAGGTTACAAGTCAGAGTACGGGGTGAATGCGACGTGGGCTGAGGCGCTACATGCAAGTGGTGGTAGCCAAATGCAATTTTTAAAAAAGCTAATGCTGGAGATTCAATTTCAAGAATGTGAACAGATGCAATCGATTTTGTATCCACAGGAAGCAGAGGAACCGAAGGAAGATAAAGTCTTAGTCTTTGGACGTGATCAGCATCTTGTTGTGTATACGTACAGTGGCAAAGGCTTCTCGCTTCATAAACCGAATGCAAAATCGAACTACAACGCCTATTGGGTTGATCCTGTAAATGGAAGTAGAAGCTATAGTGGACTCTATTCTTTAAATAACGTTGTCTCGTTCCATCCACCACCAAAGGATACCGACTTTACAGACTGGGTGTTACTGCTTGTTGCAAACGATTAGCGGAGGGAAGGGCACTGTGAGGTGTCCTTTTTGAATTGGGATGCGCTGTCAATTTAATATTGAAGGTAATTGGAGAAAGATGGTAGGCTAGATAGAGGTGAAACAAATGGGAAGGAGAAAGCCATGAGAATTTGGTATTCGTATGTGTTTCTCGGTTTAACCATACTTTTATGTTTCCGGTTATTTTTTGATCATGGATTCTGGATTCCGTTTCTTTTTCTACTACTTGTTAATGCTCTTTGTTTGATTAGAGAACGCGCATTGCTGAAAAAGCTGAAGGATAATCAGGAAAAAGACCGTCAATTGGAATATGCAAAGTTAGCTATCACTCAGGTCGTGTTAACGGCTGTGTTATTTGGTTTGATGGTTATTGTGATTTGAGGAGGGTTTTATGAATATCCAGCTTCTACTGTATCAACCGACAGAGAATCGTATGCTTTTTATGAAAGAGAAAACGCAGTTATCTATCCCCTCCTTTATCGCAAAAACCTTTCATATCGCTGAGACAAAAGTCATCAATGACTATCTCCTGAATGAGTATCAATTACAAACAAATGTGGTGAGATGTCTCGATCAAAGTTCTACTCAAAGAGTGTACGAAGTGGAACTACTTACGCCAATTTTGAAAAAAGATCAACCCATGGTGTGGGCAGCTCCCATAGTCCAAGATAATAGAACCTTGTTGGCACAAGATCAGCAGTGGATCCTTGATCTCTGGTTAGCTAGTCAACCTTCAAACAAACCATGGATGCGATACGGGTGGCGAGAGAGTGTAGAGGATTGGGTTAAGCAGACTTTAACGGAAACAAAGCTCAAAACTACACAAATTCGCAATTGGGAGAAGTGTTCACTTTATCAGGTAGAGACGGAAACGGATTGCTATTATATTAAAACGGTCCCTGAGCTATTTGAACATGAACCATTTGTTCATAGTCAACTAGGCAATTACACCCCTCAAGTTTTGTCTATACATAAAAATGTTTCGATGTACATAATGAAAGGTTTAAAAGGAACATTACTAGGATTCTCAAGGAAACTAAACCATTGGCAAGAGGCGGTTAGGAGGATAGCTTCTGTTCAGAAAAGATATGTAACAGGAGATTTGCTAACTCAAATGGAGATTCCTTTACGACCATTGACTGAGGTATTAAGTGAACAATCTTTATTTAAAGCAATGGAAATATTGGAAAAAGAGATCCCTTCAAACGAATACCAGCTCATTCACTCGACCATAACCAAGGTTCTAGCTACAGTACAAACACTTTTATGTGAATTACCACTCTCGCTTGATCATGGTGACTTGTTTGGCGGAAACGTGATCGTTGAACAGGACATCCCTTATATTATCGACTGGTCAGACAGTTCCATTACGCATCCCTTTTTAAGTATCGTTCAGCTATTTAATGAAGTGACGAGCTTTTTTTCTGAGGCAGCAGCGGAGGAATTACTTTGTTATTATCTAGACTTTTGGACAGATTATGGTTCTGTATCTCAGTTAAAAGAAGAGTTTCACACCATTCAAAAATTAGAGCCAGTTTTTTATTTAGTTGTTCATTTACTTTACGTTTTTCCCGCGTTTACTGAAAACGTTGAAAAGGATCGCATCGTTCGAGAGTATTGTGTAGAGTGGACAACACATTTTCAATAAGGAGTGATTTGACACATGCCTACTTGCAATCATTGTGGGACACAGTGGACTTGGTGGCAGACAATAAAGCGTTCATTTACAATTAGTCCAGGTTTGCCTTGTCCAAATTGTGAGAATGAACAATTTGTGACGAAGCGATCGAAGAAGAAAAGCGGACTACTTGGTTTTGTGACTCCGTTATCGATTCCAGTAGCGGTTATGCTCCAACTCTCTTTTATAGGTATTTTACTTTTTTACGTAAGTTTGTTTGTGCTACTCATTAGTACGTATCCATTTCTTATTGAGCTCTCCAACGAGGAAGAATTCATGTTTTAAAGTCCAGCACCTGCCTAATTCACAAGCTGTGCATCTCTTTTAAGTCATGCCCCGCATACAATATTGAACTAACGTTAAGGGGCGCTACTTATGAAGAGATACAAAGGGCAAAAACAAGAACTAGTGAGTCGGTATCCACCGAATTTCGGAACACAGCTTGCTTACTTTGGTGGAATTTTGGCTACCCTCGGAGATGCGATTGCAACATGGGGAGTAGCGATTGATCTAGAGCAAATTCAGGTGGATGAGGCGAACCAGGCACTTGCGAATGATACACAACAGCAGGACTTAGCTGCTATTCAAAACCAGCTTGCTGAACTACAGAAGGAAATTCAAGTTTTAAAGAATAAGCAATAAAAACATAATCAGTAGGAGAATAGTATGATTCGCACATATACCAAACGTGATGTCCCATTTATTGTGAACTCACATTATGAGTTGTACCATCAGGAATTTCATTACGATGAAACGTTTAAGTCTTTTATTCAAAGTAAGGTGGACGGCATTCTTGCTCGCAAGAATCGGCGTGAGTCCATTTGGATTGTGGAAGGAGCTGGGGAAAATAAGGGCTCAATAGCGATTAACGAAGTAGATCGTGAGACTGCTCAACTAGGGTTATTTTTAATGGATCCAACTTTGAGGGGACAGGGGTTCGGCCAGAAGCTTATTCAAACGGCCATTCAATTTTGTATCGATCAGCATTATCACTCAATTATTCTATTCACTAATGAGGAGCTTGTTAGTGCACGCGTGCTGTATCAAAAAAATGGGTTTTCGTGTGTTGAGAGCTGGATTGATGTCAAATCAAACAAAGAATTAGTGGAGGAAAAGTGGAGAGTAGAATTGATTTCTGAACTGGACCATAAATAAGGCTATGCACTAAAAGAATTTCCCTTAGGCAAATCTTTTTTGCATAGCTTAAAGATGTTTACTCGGGCTAGAATATTGCTATAGACCCACTCAAACTGGCTGTGGTACGATGTGATTCGACTTTAACATAAAGAGGGAATCTAATGAATCGAACATCTTCCATCGCGCTTTTATCTGTTATTAGTAATGGGTCCGTCCTTACGTTAAAATTTATTGTGGGTATCATGACCGGCTCTGTCGCCGTCATATCTGAGGCGATCCATTCCTCATTGGACATGCTAGCTTCCATTATTGCGTTTGTCTCTGTTAGAATCTCCGGTAAACCAGCAGATTCAGAGCATCCGTTTGGTCATGGAAAAGTAGAGAATATTTCGGGCACGATCGAGACATTGTTAATTTTTGTAGCAGGTATTTGGGTTATTTATGAATGTATTCATAAGCTATTGCATCCAGAGGATATTCAGATGCCGATGCTTGCGATTCTTGTTATGCTTGTTGGAGCGACTGTTAATTTCATTGTTTCAAAGGTCGTCAAAAAAGAAGCAGATCGTGTTCAATCGGTAGCGATGAAATCAAATGCGTTTCATCTTTTAACAGATGTGTATACGTCACTTGGGGTAGCCATCGGCCTATTAATTGTTGCGATTACAGGATGGTATTTTCTGGATCCGATCATTGGGATTGTTCTAGCGATTTATATCATGGTAGAAGCTGTGAAGCTCATGAAAGAAGCGTTTCCTCCGTTGCTTGATGCTCGGTTGTCACAAGAGGAAGAAGAACAGATTTTAGATATTATTGATACGTTTGATGAGGAATTTATTGAAGTGCATGATTTTCGGACAAGACGTGCTGGAGCACAAGCATATATTGACTTTCATCTTGTTGTGTCATCACATGAAAGCATTGCAACCTTGCATCATTTATGTGACCGAATGGAAGAACGAATTGTGGAGGAGTTTCAGCAAGCAGAGGTTCTCATTCACTTAGAGCCGGAGAGTGAGCGTAAGAGTCATATAGAATAATATGAGAAATCCCATCCATTCCTGGACGGGATTTTTGTTTATAGTAGAGCCAACAATTGACCACCAAGAGCTCCTGCAACAACCACGGTCCAAGGAGGAAGCTTCCAGTAAGCAAGCATAAAAAACAGGAGAGCCGCAAGCGCAAAGTCAATGGTTGAGCCGATCGCACTTAACCAGATTGGCTGATAGAATGCCGAAATTAATATGCCGACAACAGCTGCATTTACCCCAAGTAGTGCTGCCTTCATTTGTTTATTTTGGCTCATAGACGACCAAAACGGTAGCGTTCCAAAGATTAATAGAAAAGCAGGTAGAAAAATGGCTGCAGTTGCGATGAATCCTCCGGTCCAGCCAGCGATATCTGCACCTATGTACGCTGCAAATGTGAAGAGTGGACCTGGAACTGCCTGAGCCGCACCGTAGCCAGCAAGGAAGGATTCTTCACTAATTAGGCCGGTTGGCACAAATTCTCTTTCAAGTAAAGGTAGAACAACGTGTCCCCCTCCGAATACGAGAGAGCCTGCGCGGTAAAAGCTATCAATCATGCTAACCCATGTGGAGGACATCCAAGTAGCGAGAAAAGGCAGACCAGCTAATAAAATGAAAAAGAGTGCTAGGCATACGGCTCCAACCGTCTTTGAAAGTGGAATGGAGAAGGAGTCCGTTTGATTTGTTTGTATGCCTTTGAATAGAACCCATCCAATAATCCCGGCGATCACGATTACACTTACCTGAGTAAGAACATGTGGGATGAGTAACGTGGCAAGTAGTGAGAATAAAACAATTGTCTTTCGCTTTAAATCAGGAGCCAGATTCTGTGCCATACCAATAATCGCATGGGCGACAACAGCTACAGCCGTCAGCTTTAATCCTTGTATAAAGCCCGCGTCCATCACATTAAATCGATTAGCGAGAAAAACGAATAAGATGAGTGCAAGGACAGATGGCATAGTGAAGCCAATGAATGAAATGAACCCACCAAGTGTACCGGCGCGAGACACTCCAATCCCGATCCCTACTTGGCTGCTTGCCGGTCCAGGGAGGAATTGACAGAGAGCAACTAAGTCTGCATAGGCTTTATCCGTGAGCCACTTTCGTTTGTTTACATATTCTTCTCTAAAATAGCCCAAATGCGCAATGGGTCCACCAAATGAAGTGAGTCCAAGTTTAGTTGACACCACTAAAATCTCAAGTAGCTTTTGAAAATAGGTCATATTCGCCTCCTACATTACTCTTTGATTTCCTTAAATAGTTCATACGCTTTGTTTCTGGCTTCCATTAGAACGTCTTCCCCTTGTTTCGTGATGGAGTAGTATTTTCTAATTTTCCCCTCCACCTTGTGGTCTTCTCTCGTTAAGAGACCGTCTGATTCCATGCTGTGGAGAATCGGATAAAGCGTCCCACTACTGATCTCATATCCGTGCTCCTTCAGTTCTTCAACCATCCAGACCCCATATACCGGGTGTTCTTTTGCGTGGTGGAGGATATGAATCTGAATGAACCCTAAAAATAACTTTCGAATGACTCGTCCTTCCATATTTTCGTCCCCTTATTCTAATTTCGATATCGAAAGTCTATATCGGTTTTCGACTCTTGTCAACAGGTCAGGGGGTTGACAAGGGGATGGTATACTTATTATGAACGTAAAAAACTAGAGTAGGTGTCACATCTTGAAAATGAAAAAACCAGCAATTTCAGAGCGATTGATAACGGGAGATTTCCGCCAGATATTTGATGAAGAAGATCCATATCTAAGCCAAATGAATATAACAGGCTCTATCTTCGAAAACGAAACGATCGATCGAGTTCATTTATCAAACATGAACATTTCAAAGTGTTCGTTTCAGAATAATAGCTTTCAACGAATTGATTTAACAGATGTTCATTTCGAACACTGTGATTTTTCAAATGCCGATTTAACCGAAGCGAGTATCCACCGAGTCACATTCAAAAACTGTAAGTTCATGGGTGCAGACTTGTCAGATGGACGATTTGGACATGTCACGTTTGATGAGTGCTTATTAAACCTAAGTCAGTTTGGTGACTCGAAAATGGAGAAAGTCGCTTTTCATGCGTGCAACCTGACAAGTGCTGACTTTTATCAATGTAAATTAAAAGAAGTTGAATATACAGATAGCAAGCTCGATGGAGTCAGCTTTGATCGTACGAAGCTAAAAGGAATTGATTTAAGTACATCGCAATTTGATTCCTTAGTTGTTTCACTCGAGGACTTAAAAGGTTGTATCGTATCAGAGTGGCAAGCTCTTGCCTTTGCAAGGATGCTGGGGCTGGTCGTGAAGTAGAATAAAAATGGTGAGAGGATCAGGTGTAGATGATCCTCTCTTTTTTTATGTAGGTGGAGGTTTACAAAGAGGAAAGAATGGAATACATCGGGCTGGAGCAGAAATACATCCGACAGTCGACCTCTTTATATAAAAAAATGCCCGGATTCAACCGGGCATTCTCTCCATTATTTACAGTTCGAGCTGTTCTCCAGCAAATGCTTTTGCTTCAGCAGGTCCAGCTAGGAATTCAGGAATTTCTTTTAAGAATGCAGTGAAATGCTCACTTGCATTGTGGATTTTTGTTGCTTCCTCGTCTTTCCATGTTTCGATCATGGAGTAGGTTTGATCTTCTTCTGTGCTTTTCATTAATTCATACGAAATGTTGCCTTCTTCTTTACGTGTTTCTGCTACTAAGTTGTGCATTAATTTTAGAAAGCCTTCTTCTTTTTCTGCTTTAATTTGAAAACGTACGTGTGTAATAATCATGTGTGTTATCTCCATTCTACAATTTGATTGACGTCTAGACGTGAAGAAGAATAGCCTTCTTCATTAGCTTTACCGATAGAAAGTAGCATAACCGGATAGTAGCGTTCTTTATCCATGTTAAATGCTTCAGCAATTTTATCTTTTTCATATCCACCCATTGGGTTTGTGTCATATCCGTGAGCACGCGCAACAAGCATTAGCTGCATTGAGATTAAACTTGCATCAATGACGTTCATTTCTTTTAGCTGCTCATGGCTCATTCCAGCAAGTAATCCGGATACCGTTTTTAGTTGACGGTCTTTGACTTCTTGAGGCATAAACCCTTGCTCTACAGCTGTTGTTAAGATGCCTTCAAGATATTCTTGGCTTTGCATATCAGCAAAGACAGCGATGACTGCAGAAGATGTTTCAACCTGCATCTTATTGAATTTTGCGAGTGGCGTAAGTGTTTCTTTACCTTCTGGTGTGTCGATCACAACAAAACGCCAAGGCTGAAGGTTGACTGAAGAGGGTGCTTTTGATGCTTCAGCAATGATTTCGCTTAGTTCGTCTCTGCTGATTTTTACACTTTGGTCGTACGAACGAATGGAACGACGACCTAGTACGATTTCATTAAAGTCATTTGTTTTTGCTGGTTGCATGGGTTATTTCTCCTTTTTTTCGATGGAATCAATATTTTCTTGGATCTGGCTTAATAGCTGATCCAGTGTATCGCAGTCTTGTTCGGAAAGACCTTTGAACAGCTGCTCTGTAAAATGGGTTCGTTCATCACAATAAGAGAGAACACGGCGCAGGCCTTCTTCTGTCATTTTGACAAAGGTGACACGGTTATCTTCTTCTGATTTACGCCTGGTGACCATGCCCTTTTCTTCAAGCTGTTTGAGGTGCCGGGTAATTGCAGCATTGTCGATATTCACTCGCTGCTGTAATTCTTTTTGGCTTAATTCGTTTGCCTCATATATCGCATGAATGATTTCAAGACGAGACTGACTAATACCTGTACATCGTTCAAACTTTGGCATCAGCCGCTTATTAATTTCATTAAATCGAAACAGAGCCTTAGCTTGAGTAGATTCATGATCCCGCAAATGCGTTCACCTCCAAATTGTTTGATGGGTCAATCATTGACGTATCAAATAATAATAGAAAAACGTAAAACTGTCAACCGAATTGATTTTAGTTTAAGAAGAATACCCTTCTTCTTTTATTTACCTTATAATTAATAGAATAAATAAATTGTATGGAAGTGGTACGAATGAAGAAGAGAATTGGAGCGCTAGTGTTTGCAGTCATGCTTACTGCTTGTGGAACCAATGCGGATTCCTCGCAGCCTGAAGAGATTCATGTCATGGCTGCGGCAAGTCTAACGGATGCACTTGAGGAAATGAAAACTACATATGAAGAGGAACATCATGTAAAGCTCATTATTAATTATGGATCATCTGGAAAGCTCCGAGAACAAATTACGCAAGGTGCTCCAGCAGATCTGTTTCTTTCAGCATCATCCACTGATATGAATCAATTAATAGAGAATGATGAAATGGAAGAGTCCTCTAATCTGCTGATGAACCGACTTGTCTTGATTGCCACACCTGAGGTTGCGGACACAGTACAAGACGTGAATGATCTGACAAATGAGCAGCTCCAAAAGATTTCCATTGGACAACCCGAAAGCGTACCTGCAGGAAGGTATTCCAAACAAGCGCTGGAGTCGCTCGGACTATGGGACGAGTTAGAAGATCGTTTGATTTACGGATCAGATGTACGTCAGGTTCTTACGTACGTTGAAACGGGGAATGCGGATGCAGGTCTTGTTTATGAAACGGATGCAATGACATCTTCAAGTATAGAGTTTATTAACACCATCCCTGAAGAGACACATGATCCCATTCACTATCCAATCGGACTCGTAAAAGAGGCGGCAAGTCAAGAAACAGCAGTAGACTTCTACGAGTATTTACAAACAGAAGAAGCGCTAAATGTGTTTGAATCGTATGGATTTAGTAGAGGAGAATAACAATGGGAGAGGAATTTTGGACGCCCATTTTTGTTTCATTAAGAGTTGTTATTGTTGCCAGCATTCTCGCATTTCTTTTAGCTGTCCTATTCGCTTGGTGGCTGAAAAAGAGAACCTTTAAAGGGAAGATTGTTGTCGAAACAGTACTGATGCTACCATTAGTTCTACCACCGACAGTTATTGGATTTGGTCTGCTTGTGATCTTTGGCAGACGGAGCCCTGTTGGACAATGGTTTGAGGCAGTGTTTAACCAGAGTATTGTATTCTCCTATTTAGCCGCCGTTATTGCGGCTACCGTTGTGGCATTCCCATTAATTTATCAAATGCTCATTAACGGGTTTGAAGCCGTTGAAGATGAGCTCGAGCATGCAGCGAGACAGATGGGGGCCAGTGAATGGAAGGTATTTTATCATGTGACACTTCCTATGACATGGAGACAGGTTGTCTCGGCTTATATGCTGGGCTTTGCTCGGGCGCTGGGTGAGTTTGGGGCGACGTTAATGTTTGCCGGGAGTATTGCGGGATTAACACGAACCATTCCGACTAGCATATACATTGCCGTAGAGTCTGGAAATGTACTACTCGCCTACTATTGGGTGTTCTCGATTATTTTATTTGCCTTTGTCTTACTTGCTGTAGTTCAGAGATTAAAGAAAATGGATGTTCATTCAATCTAGGTTATTCATTGATATTCAGTCAATCAATGGTACAGTTAGGGAAGAGTTAAAAGTCTAATCATTTAGGAGTTTTATACATGCAGGGTTCATTTGAGAACTTCCAGGCTATTAAAGACGAGATTTTAAAGCATAAGGATGAGCTAATCTCGATGCCTCAGGGGCACTCAGTTGTTAGTGATAATACATTAACGATGCAACTATCTCCTTGGAGAAAAAAACTGATTGAGGTTTATGCAAATTCGATCATAACTTCTCCAGATTCTTCGAGCCATCATATTGAAGAGTGGGGCAAAGAAGTATCAGGCTTACTCGTTCAATTAAAGTTCCCTTTAGACGTTGGCTTACACGAGATATCTTTTTACCGAAACAGTATTGGTGAAATAGTGAGAGACGAAGCGATACGTCAAGAACTAAGCATTAATGAGTTTTACTCCATTATCTCTGAATTTGATGCGGTTGTTGACCAAGCTGTGCAGATTGTTAGCCGGTCATATATGGAAGAATTCCACCGAACCATTGAAGTAGCAAAGTATGCGATTGATGAGCTCTCTGTTCCGGTTGTTCAGCTAACAAAGGATACCGGGGTGATTCCACTTATTGGGGAGATTGATACAAACCGGGCACAATACCTTCTGTTAAACGCTTTGGATCAAGGTGCTGAATTAAAGCTCAGTCGAATCATTATTGATCTTTCTGGTGTCAGCGTAGTTGATACAATGGTAGCCGGACAAATCTTTAAAGTGATGTCTTCACTAAAATTAATTGGAATTGATTCGGTACTGAGTGGGGTACGACCAGAGGTTGCGCAAACGATGGTGAATCTCGGAATTAAGGTTGAAGGAAAGGTATACTCAAGCTTACGTAAAGCAATCGAACATAAAAAGCTTGTTGATTAATAAGTAGGGCGGACACCGAATCAAGGTGTCCGCCTTTTTTTATAAATAGTGGAGTAGAGCACTTGCAATATAGAAATAGATAAACAGGCTAAGAATATCGCTGACTGCCGTGACACAAGGTCCTGAAGCAAAAGCTGGATCCATTTTAAACTGATAGAGAAGTAAAGGGACAGCCACACCTACTAAGCATGTAACCGATAAGGAAAACCAAATGGCCAGACCAACAATACCTCCAATGAGCCAGCTCCCACCGAAGTAAGGAAGAAGTGGAATGAGTAGTGTGATAACTAATCCGCATGCAAGACCTGTAAGAATCCCGGTTCCGAGCTGCTTTCGTAACATGTGTATAATGTCTCCACGACTGAAAGATTTTGAAGATAATCCTCTCACAACAAGGGCTAATGATTGTGTCCCGATGTTACCGGCAGATCCCATGACTAAAGGGATAAAGATGGCTAGTAGGACCACAGATTCAAGTGCCTGTTCAAAGTGCTTAATGACACCACCCGTTAACAGGCCAATGATCATTAATAAAATTAACCAGGGAGCTCGTTTCCGTGTTCCAGCTATAGGGGAGAGAGTAAGGTCCGTGGTTACTTCCTCTTGTTTTGGTTCAATGGAGGCATCCATTGCTCGCCGCAGATCACTTGTGTTGACGACTCCTACTATATGATTTCGTTCATCTAAAATAGCCATCGCATCTTCGGTGGTTTCGTTGATTTGTTCTGTCATTTGATTCAATTCTTCATGCAGCCTTAAAGCTAAACAAGAAGAGTTCATAACCTCTGAAATTAATACATCGTGATCTGAGGTTATTAGATCTTTTAATGAAAGTGTGCCCACTAGTTTTTCTTCCTCATTCACCACGTATAGATTTGAAGAAGTGGAAGGAGAATCTGTTGTTCTCATTCGGTGGAGAACGTCCTCTACGGAGAGTGAATCTACATAAGTTAAAAACGTAGTGCTCATCATTGATTTGAGTGTCATTGCTTGCATAGTGTTTCCTCCTCTCAAGACTCGGAAACAGAAAAAAGGTACCTTCAACGAATGAAGATACCTTTCGAAATAGCGTTTAGAGCATGCTTAATACGCATACGGGTACATCGAATAACATGGTTGCAGACCTCATTCGTAGAGCTTTAGCACTGTGTGGCATAGGATAATACCAGCTACGTTAAAAACCACCTTATCTCGATGGTTCCTGTTGACCCGTTGGCGTCTTTCGATGTTTCCGGGCAGCAGCGTATCTCCAACACAGGAGCCTCACCTAACGATCCTTTATTCTGTTCGGTGTCTATCGTAAAACGGATTCCACCATTTGTCAATCTTGCTTTTTATTTTAGTTCGCTTTGTTTACTGCGACGAACAAGCAGTGCTAGAAGAACAGCAGCACACGCAAAATAAAGTCCAGTTGAGAAGCTTAATTGTGAACCATACGTCATTGCATCAATTGTATCTGCATCGGTAGGATTCGTAATATCAGCAAGGAAATTTTGCTGTCCATTTTCCATAACAGCAATGAACAATGCTGCACCAATGGCTCCAGAAACCTGCATTAGTGTATTAGCAATAGCTGTACCGTGTGGATAAAGCTTTGTTGGTAATTGATTCAAACCGTTTGTTTGTGCTGGCATCATAATCATCGCCACAGAGATCATTAAGAATGTGTGCTGAAGCACAATGATCCAAACAGGAACACCTGGAGTAGTGAAACGGAAAGTAAAGACAGAGATTGCTAAAAGTATTGTACCTGGAATTAAGATCGGGCGAGGCCCAAATTTATCAAACAGGCGTCCCATAATTGGTGACATCGCTCCGTTAATTAATCCACCCGGAAGCATAATCAGTCCGGCTGTTACAGCGGATAAGGCAAGAGCACCTTGCATATATAGTGGCAAGACAAGCATCATTGCAAACATCGTCATCATAACAAGCATAACGAGGAGTAATCCCACTAAAAACATTGGATAGCGGAACACACGAATATCAAGCATAGGTTTCTCTAAACGTAGCTGTCTCCAGCTGAATAGACCAAGTGAGATAAATCCAACAATTAAACAAGTGAATACAACAGGATCGGTGAAGCTAGCGTCGCCTTTTCCGGCTGCACTAAACCCATAAACAATTCCACCGAAACCTAGTGTTGATAGAATGAAAGAAATAATGTCCAAAGTTGGCTTTGAAACTTCTGTCACATTCTTTAAGGTCTTCATTCCTAAAACAAGGGAGAAGATCGCAATTGGTATGACGATAAAGAATAACCAACGCCAAGACAAGCTCTCTACAATTAATCCTGAGACAGTTGGTCCAATTGCTGGTGCAAACATAATGACAAGACCAACCATACCCATTGCCGCACCACGACGTTCAATCGGAATCACAGAAAGGATCACGTTGGTAAGTAGCGGAATCATAATCGCTGTTGCGACCGCTTGAACGAGTCGTCCAACAAGTAAGATGGAGAACACTGGGCTAAACCCTGATATAATCGTCCCTAGTGTAAATAACGACATCGCTGTAATAAACAGCTGACGTGTTGTAAAACGTTGCATGAAATATGCTGAGATCGGAATCAACGTCCCAATGATCAACATATATCCAGTGACTAACCACTGAACCGTACTATACGCAACATTAAAATCCACAGTAATGGCATTTAATGCAACGTTTAAAATCGTTTCATTTAAAATGGCAACAAATGCTCCAGAAAGCAATACGGCTAGAAGCGGTACGACTTTTATCTCCGGCATATCTTTTTTTGCGTTTGTTTGCTCTGTATGTCCTACGTCCACATACATTCCTCCCCATACATCAATTCATTTACGAAACGGTATCGTTTCCTAACGTATCGTACCACCAGAACTAATGAAACGCAATCGTTTCGTTTTTTATTTTAAAAAAAGAAATTAACTGGTATGATGGAGTCACAGGTAAGCTCATAAGGGGGAGATCGTTAATGAGTGATTCCGTTAAGCAACATGCTGATGAGGAAACGAAACGTGGTAGACCTATGGATTTATCCCGTAACGAAGTCATCGTACAGACGACCTTAGAGCTTCTTGCAGAGGTTGGTTTTGATGCACTAACTATTGAAGCGATTGCACACCATGCAAAGGTCGGAAAAGCAACCATTTATCGTAGATGGGCTTCAAAGGAAGAATTGGTTATTCATGCCGTCTCTTCGATCAGTCCATTTGAATCCATAATAGATGAAATTGACCAGACAAAAACGCTTCGCGAACAGTTAATTGACTTGCTTTGTTTCTGCTTTCGGGAAGAACACGAAGTCTATCAACAAGCCATGACTGCCATCGGTTCAGCGATGCCTCATAATAAAGAACTTGAGCAAGGGTTACACATTGATTTTTATCGAAAATTAAGAGCTGCACTATGGAAGATTATTGAGCCTTATCTAAAAGAAAATCATAACCTGCACACGGATAAACTAGATTTACTAGCTGATGTCGGTCCAGCTCTGATTGTCTATCGGTTATTTCTGGTGCGCAAGCCCTTCGACCGAGCCTACATCGAAAATATTGCTGACCACTTAATGATGCCAATGCTTGAACCCAATATAAACGCATAAAAATAACCCTCAACTTATGGTTGAGGGCTTTTGTTTTATATCTTAGACTTTGTCTAGCACATACGCTGGCTTTGTACGATAATACTTTTCCCCATCATTTGAAGAATGTTCAAACAATCCTTCAAACATATGAACCACTTTATACTCACGTTCTGGATGAGAGAACACATCGCTCTCATTTGAAGATAAGATGACCACATCGGTTGTAGAAAGAAATTGATCAATATCTGCGGCTTTATAGTGATTACCTACCTCTAATTCCTTCACTTTATTCACGTGTAAAACCTCCTAGTCAGTTAATCATGTCCTATGTAAATGCCATTACCGTTAGAGGAGATGTTAAAACATTGTTATTCGCTCGGTAGGTTTTCGATCCATGCCTTAAGTTTTTTCAAAGGGAAGTAGATTTGACCGTTTACGATTACATGAGGTACGGAGGGATAGTCCTTTACGAGTGACTTTGTATCTTCTTTTGACATGCCGATGTGTTGGTGTACTTTGCTTTCTTTAACAAGTTCAGGTTGTCCAAAAGATTCAGCATATGAATAATAATCACTGTAATCTTTTTGAGGCTTGCCTTGTTTAAAGTGTTTAAGCCCATCACCTATGTAATAACCTAATCCAATCATTCCAATGGCTAACCAGAAACCCAATAAGCCCATTCTAACCACCATCCTCTCACCAAGTTATTTGCGTTTACTATACCATAATTACCCATTAAGAAGTAGAATAAATGAGAGGGAGGCATTAAGATGAATGTCCATAAAATAACTGAAAAACAACGTCAGAACGTAGAACACTTTTTTACTAATCAATGGGGTTCAGATGAAATGGTCACATCAAGTGGAGTATATAACTGCAGCGAGTTAGATGGATTTATGATGTGCAATGATGAACATGAGATTAGAGGACTTATTACATATATAGTTGAGGATAAAGTCTGTGAGGTAATTTCATTAGATAGCTTAGATGAAGGGAAAGGAATTGGCTCTGTTTTGCTTGAAGCAGCTGAGCGTGATGTGAAGCGAATCTGTAACAAAATAAAAATCATTACAACAAACGATAATATGAAAGCGCTCGGTTTTTATCAGAGAAGAGGCTATCGATTGTCACGTGTCATGATGGACGCTGTGACAGAAGCAAGAAAGCATAAGCCCGAGATTCCTCTAGTTGGGGAGCTCGGAATTCCGTTGGTTGATGAGCTTGAACTTGTAAAAGAGCTAATCTATATTTCCTTGTTAAACGATCAAGACGAGACGAAGCTCTACCAATTTGAGCTGGAGAACCGGGATTATTTTGAAAAGATGATTCCGGGACGTGGGGATGAGTACTATCAATACGAGAATTTTTGTAAGAGTCACCGGGCGTTGTTGAAAGAACAGGACGAACAGCTTTCCTATTTTTATCTAGTAAAAGACGGGACGGGAGAGATTGTAGGTAGGGTAAATCTTGTGGATGTCGACGAACAAGGGAGAGGGGCAATCGGGTACCGTATGGCAAGTAGTGTTGCTGGCCGGGGTCTAGCTACTTTAGCGATGAAGCTGTTAATCGATGAAGCGAAGAACTTGCCGAATGTTCGCATACTTGAAGCTAAAACCACAACAAATCATATTGCTTCACAAAAGGTGCTAGAGCGGAATGGATTTACTCAGATGGGTGTAGGTGAAGAGACTTATGTGAATGCGGCAGGTGAGGATTGGCCATTTGTGCTGTATAGGAGGGAGTTGGAATGATGAGTAGAGCATTGCTTGTAATTGATGTGCAGAAGGCATTTGAAGATAAAAGGTGGGGAGCACGTAATCATCCTGAAGCTGAGGAGAATATCGCTCAGCTTCTTGAGCATTTCCGTAGAAAAGGAGACACAGTGATTCATGTTCAACACGTGTCCTCATACCCTGATTCTCGTTTTTACATAGAGAAAGAGGGAGTCGAGTTCAAAGAGGTGGCCACGCCACTAGCTCACGAGTTAATTATTCGAAAAACAGTAAACAGTGCATTTATCGGGACAGAATTAGAAGATCGTTTAAAAGAGCTGAATATAGAGCAGGTAGTTATTGTTGGCTTAACTACTCCGCACTGTGTCTCCACAACAACGAGAATGAGCGGGAATCTAGGATTTGATACGACTCTAATAGCAGACGCAACGGCAGCGTTTGAGCTAACCGATCATAATGGAATAACCTATGATGCCCAAACCGTGCACAACCTGACACTAGCAACATTGCATGATGAGTTTGCTAGAGTGATTAATACAGAGGATTGGTTAAAGGAGCAGGAGGAGTAAGATAGATTTCAATTGAGTAAGAAGAATAAGGCGAATACATTGGTTCAGCGAAAAATACATCGCAACATCTCTCTACAGAAAAAAATGAGCGCCACCCCGTCAAGGTGGCGCTCACTCCCATTTAAGCCTTCATCGACAATACCGTTCGAAACTCCTCTGTTAGTAATGGCACCACTTCAAATAGGTCTCCAACAATTCCGTAATCCGCAATCTTAAAGATAGGTGCTTCTGGATCTTTGTTGATTGCAATAATCAAGCGTGATTGGCTCATGCCAGCTACGTGTTGGATGGCTCCGCTGATTCCGCAGGCGATATAGACTTCAGGTGTCACTACTTTGCCGGTTTGACCGATCTGCAGCGCGTAATCGCAGTAGTCTGCATCGCAGGCGCCACGCGAGGCACCGACCGCGCCTCCAAGTACTTCGGCAAGCTCTTCTAATGGCTTAAAGCCGTCGCTGCTTTTTACACCGCGGCCGCCGGCAATCACTACTTTTGCTTCAGCAAGGTCGATGGTGCCAGTTGATTTCTGCACAACATCCTTAATGACCGTGCGGAGCGTGTTCGGCTGATTGTATTCCACCTCCATAATCGTGCCCTCCACATCAGATCCGACAGCAGCCGGGATGTTATTGGGACGAATGGTTAATACCCAAGGGGTGCTGCGGAAGGTCTTTTGTTCAAAGGCTTTTCCGGCATAGATCGGTCTTGTAAAACGTACTTGATCTCCTGATTGTTCAATCGCAATGACGTCGGAGATTAGCCCCGCATCTAGCTTAGCAGCGATAAGGGGTGCTACGTCCCGGCCAATCGTAGTATGACCAAACACAACAACGTCTGCACCGGACTTCTCAATAAGTTTCATAAGAACCGACGCATAGACTTCAGGGTTATAATGCGTACACTCTTCATGATCCACGGTGTAAATGGTTGCCGCGCCACTATTCTTCAGTTGTCCCGTCACATCCTGCAGCTCATGTCCCACAACGGCAAGATGAATGGAAACCTCTCCATACGCCTGAGTAGATAAGCGGGCTGCTTCAATGGCTTCAAACGTTACTTGTTTAAGTTTGCCGTTCTGATGCTCTGCAAGTACCAACACGTGTTTTGTCATAAGATCTCCTCCTTAAAAAAGATTGGTTTTGCTTTTTAACTGAGAGACTAATTCCTTCACTTGTTCGCTAGGTTCACCTGTGAGCTTCTGTCCAGCTTGTCGCTTCTCGGGTAACGAGAGATCAAGTCGTGTTGTTTTTGAATCAAGCGCATCTTCTGAGATGGATAAATCATCAAGACTAAGTGTGGTGAACGGCTTTTTCTTAGCTTTCATAATACCTGGCAAACTAGGGTAACGTGGTTCGTTTAACCCTTGTTGAGCAGTAAGCAAGGCAGGCAAGGTTATCTCAATTTCTTCCGTATCTCCCTCGGCATCACGCTTCACAGTTGCAACCCCAGCATCAACGTTTAACTCTGTAATCGAGCCAACATGTGGAATATTCAGGAGCTTAGCTAAACGGATACCTACTTGGCCAGCGCCGTTATCAACGGAAAAGTATCCACCTAGTATAAGGTCAAAGGTTTGATCGCCTAAGTACGAAGCAAGTACTTTTGAAACAGCTGCTTCGTCTGTGCCAATGCGATCGTCATGAATAAGGACCGCTTCATCTGCACCCATCGCAAGTGCCGTCCTTAGAGCTTCAGCACTACGCTCGGGGCCAACTGACACAACATAAACGCTTCCATTTGTTTGATCACGAAGCTGGATCGCTTCCTCAACAGCGTATTCATCGTAAGGGTTAATCACAAACTGGACACCATCCTCAGAGATGGTGTCATTTTCAATTGTAATGGTTTCTTCTGTGTCAAAGGTTTGTTTTAACAGAACATAAATATTCATCAATCATTCTCCTTTCAAGATAAAAGATTTATGAGTGTGCCTGTAATCCTTTAAGAAAAAACTCAACCGTTTTGTCTACCTGCTCGCTTAGCGAGTACTTTTGTCCGGAAATGAGCCAGGTTGTGACGACTTCATCCATCGCTCCAAAAAGGAGGAGGCGAGTTAATTTCGTATCAAGGTCTGCTCGAAATAATTCTGATTCAATACCTTGATTGATCACACTTTCTAAAAGCTGGATATAAGGCTTTACAACTTGCCCGATCGCAACTCGCATGTCCATATTGCTTTGTCGTAGTTCTATTTGAGTGACATAAGCAAAGTCAACATCTGCTTCAAGTTCAGTGTAGTGAATGTGACAAATGGTACGAATGGCATCCTCTGCATTTGTTATATGCTCGAGGCTCGTTTGAAATTTCTCAACTAGCTCGCCAAGCTTCTCACGAAATAAAGAAATCAAGATGTCTTCTTTGTTTTTAAAATAAAGATAGATCGTTCCATCGGCAACGCCTGCAACTTTTGCAATCTTTGAAACTTGCGATTTGTGATAGCCGTTCTCTGCAAAAACGGTAATTGCTGCTTCAAGAATTTGGTGATATTTTTCTTTTTTTCTACTTGTCATCGTTCCACCTCGGTGTTAAGATTCACTTAGTTAGTGAATGAATACTCATTCATTTTTTATCATCTTAGACGAATTTCAACCTTCTGTCAACGAGTGAACACGCGATTTTTGTAGTCTTTTTGTAGAGGGGAGGTAATATCTTGGTGGTAAGGCAGCTAGTAGCATGGAACATCCATGAGAGGACTGATTCAGAATGCTTGCGTGGATACAATTTTTATCATTTCTCATTGTAAGCGGTTTCAGCCTGTATATCTTTTTAATGATTATGTACAACCGATATCTTAATGTAAAAATGGGTCAGCCCAAAAAGCTAGATCAAGAGTTAGGAACGAGGTTAAAGGTCTTTTTTGTGCAAGTGTTTGGACAGACAAAGTTAATGAAAGACCCCAAAAGTGGGATGATGCATCTTGTCGTCTTTTACGGGTTTATCATTCTTCAGTTTGGTGCACTGGACATTATCGTCAAAGGATTTGGGTTCGAGGGATTGCCGATTCCAGGTTACGACGTCTTTGTTCTGACTCAAGAAGTAGCTGTATTTCTCATTCTGCTTGCAATCGGTTATGCGGCGTACCGTCGATATGGTGAAAAGCTGCCGAGGCTGAAAAAAGGGTGGAAGCCGAGTATTGTCATTTTTTTAATTACTTCGTTAATGATTTCGGTTCTTGGAACGCTAGCATTTGAACGAGTGTTTCATAGCTTAGAGGCTTCTTGGTTCGCCCCAATTACATCATTCATCGCCTCACCGTTCCAAGGGTTTGGGACAACAGTGGGAGCAATTGGATTCTACTTCTTTTGGTGGATTCACCTGCTTATTCTCTTAAGCTTTTTGATCTATGTGCCGCAATCCAAGCACTTCCACTTAATTGTTGCTCCGATCAATATTTTCTTAGGTCGAACAGATTCAGTTGGCAGGCTAGAAAAGCTGGACTTAGAGGATGAGGACGCTGAATCATTTGGAGTTGGGAAGATCGAGGATTTTACTCAAAAACAAATGCTTGATTATTATGCCTGTGTTGAATGTGGACGTTGTACGAATGTTTGTCCAGCATCAAATACAGGGAAGCTTTTGTCCCCCATGCACCTCATCGTGAAGCTGCGTGATCATCTAACGGAAAAAGGGGCAGTGACACAGAAAACCCCTTGGACTCCTGCATTTGCTTTTCCACAGCCCACAACGCATGGTGTTCAAGCAATTAGTGCGTCGGGTTATGACTGGAGTAGTGGGCCTGCAACAACGATTGAACCGACTTTACAAAGGCAAAAACAAATGTGGTCTCCAACGGAAAAGTCAGTTGATGAGCTGAATCTAATTGGAGACGTGATGACGGAAGAAGAGATTTGGGCATGTACGACGTGTCGTAATTGTGAGGATCAATGTCCGGTTGGGAACGAGCATGTGGATAAAATTATTGACCTGAGACGCCATCTGGTCTTAATGGAAGGTAGCGTACCAACAGATGGTCAGCGAGCCATGCAAAACATTGAGAGACAGAGCAATCCGTGGGGGATCAATCGAAACAGTCGTGCGGATTGGAAAGAAGAAGAGGATGTAGGTCATGTGCCTACGGTGAAAGAAAATCCCGACTTTGAGATTCTGTATTTTGTTGGGTCGATGGGTTCTTATGATAACCGTAGCATGAAAATCTCTAAGTCTTTTACAAGACTGTTAAACAAAGCAGGCGTAAACTTTGCCATTCTTGGTAACGAGGAAAAAAATTCTGGCGACACGCCAAGACGTATGGGAAATGAGCTGCTTTTTCAGGAGCTCTGTATGGAGAACATCTCAATCTTTGAAAAATATAACGTCAAGAAAATTGTAACCGCCTGCCCGCATACATTTAACACGTTTAAAAATGAGTATCCGGACTTTGGGCTTAACGATGTTGAAGTCTTGCACCATACGGAACTGTTGGATCAACTTGTTAAAGAAAATAGACTCGTTCCCACATATGAGATGAACGAACGAATTACGTACCACGATTCCTGCTATCTTGGTCGTTACAACAATGTATATGATCAGCCCAGGAATATTCTCAGGGCTATACCAGGTGTTGAGTTAGTTGAAATGACGCGAAGTCGAGAGAATGGAATGTGCTGCGGCGCTGGAGGTGGAATGATGTGGATGGAAGAGGACGCAGGCAAGAGAGTCAACATAGCTCGCACAGAGCAGGCGCTGGAAGTGAATCCGAGTGTTATCAGCAGCGCGTGTCCATTCTGTCTTACTATGCTTGCAGATGGAACAAAATCAACAGAAGTCGAAACAGTAAAAACCAAGGATATTGCCGAGATTCTAGAGCTTGCGGTGTTTGGTGAAACGTCAATTCATAATGAATAGGGGGCGACATTCATGCACAGTCAAATAGGGAAAGCCGCTGTTATTGGTTCAGGAGTGATGGGAGCAAGTATTGCGGCGCATCTTGCAAACGCCGGGATCCCAACCCTTTTAATGGATATTGTTCCGAAAGATGCAGACAAAGAGAGCCGGAGTCAGTTAGCTATCTCTGCGATTAAAAAGCTTACAAAGCAAAATCCCGCTCCTCTTTTTGATCAGTACTCAGCCAAACTTATTACGCCTTTAAATCTTGAGGACGATCTACACCGCTTAAAAGAAGTAGATTGGGTAATTGAAGTTGTTGTTGAAAACCTGGAAATCAAGCAACAGCTTTATCAACGAATCAGTGAGGTTTGGGAGAAGGGGACGATTGTTAGTTCGAATACGTCAGGGATCTCCATTAATGAGATGGTTTCAGAATGTAGCGAGGAGTTTCAAGAGCATTTTCTCGGTACGCACTTTTTTAATCCGCCACGATACATGAAGCTGCTTGAAGTTATACCGGGCGAATATACGAAGCCAGACATTCTAGAACAAATGACCAGATTCACGGAAAAAACGTTAGGAAAAAAGGTTGTACGTTGTAAGGATACACCTAACTTTATTGCAAACCGAATTGGTACACATGGGATGCTGGTTACGTTACATGAAATGATTAAAAACGGATACTCCATAGAAGAGGTTGATGCGGTGACTGGACCTGCAATGGGCAGACCGAAGAGTGCCACATTCCGTACGCTTGATTTAGTGGGTATTGATACCTTCTATTTTGTTTCAAATAATGTCTACAAAAAGCTTGAAGATCCTTTGGAAAAAGAAATCTTTAACGTACCTCAGCTTCTTCATGATCTTGTGGAAAAAGGCTGGATTGGTGAAAAGGCAGGTCAGGGCTTCTACAAAAAAGTCAGAACAGAGCAGGGAAAACAGATTACCACACTTAATCTCCAAACGTATGAGTATGAGCCATTGTCTAAACCAAAGGGTGCTTCCTTAGAAGCCGCAAAGCTTGCGAAGGGTACACCTAAGAAACTAAAAGCGCTGCTTACGGGTGGAGACCGCTACTCAGAGCTCGCCTGGAATGTAACAAAACAGATGCTGATCTATTCAGCGGAAAAAGTAGGCGAGATTGCTGACTCTATTGTGGAGATTGATGAAGCCATGAAATGGGGCTTCAACTGGGAGCTTGGTCCATTTGAAACATGGGATGCTATTGGTCTTGAAAAATCGGTTAAACGGATGGAAGCTGAAGGTTTATCCGTCCCAGTTTGGGTAACAGATTGGATTGCAGATGGACATACGTCATTTTACGAACAAAAAGAGGGAGATCGTTTCTATGTTTCAAGTGGTGAGTACAAGAAGCTAGAAACCGCCCCAGAAGAAATCAGTCTTGCGCGCCTCAAAGCTCAGAACAAGGTTGTGCGCTCTAACAGCGGAGCGAGTCTAATTGATCTTGGAGACGGCATTGCTTGCTTGGAGTTTCATTCACCAAACAATGCGATTGGTGCGGATATTTTAACGATGATTCAGCAATCCACAGAAGAAGTAAAAAAACAGTTTGATGGACTTGTCATTGCCAATCAAGGACGGAACTTCTGTGTTGGCGCCAATCTCATGATTCTACTTATGGAGGCGCAGGACGAGGAATGGGATGAAGTCGATCAAATTATTCGAATGTTCCAGAACACTATGTATAACTTAAAGCACTTTGAAAAACCAGTGATTGCGGCTCCTCATCGAATGGCACTTGGCGGTGGCGTGGAGGTTTGCTTACCTGCAGACCAAGTGGTTGCTTCAGCAGAAACGTATTATGGCCTTGTGGAAGTTGGTGTGGGTCTCATCCCAGCTGGAGGAGGATGTAAGGAGTATATGCTTCGTTTAAGCCCTGAATCTAATCCCAGCGATCGGGATATCCAAGCAGATGTGAATCGGGTCTTTGAAACGATTGCAACAGCCAAGGTTTCAACGAGTGCCGATCATGCAAAGAAACTTGGATATATGCGTGAAACAGACGGTTTTATTATGAATGAAGGACACCTCATTTATGAAGCGAAACAAGCAGCTCGTAAGCTTGCGAAAGGATATCAACCCATTGGACGCGAGAAGATTCGTGTAACTGGTCGTGAAGGAAAAGCGATCATGAAGCTTGGAGCTAGACAAATGCAGATGGCAGGATATGCAAGTGACCATGATGTGTTGATTGCAGGAAAGCTTGCCCATGTATTAGCAGGTGGCGATGTTCCTAAAGGGACACTCGTGAGTGAACGGTACATGCTTGATCTGGAGCGCGAAGCCTTTCTTAGCTTGTGTGGTGAACCGAAAACACAGCAGAGAATGATGCACATGTTAAGCAAAGGAAAACCACTACGTAATTAGAGGAGAGGTGAATGGTATGAGAGAAGCGGTGATTGTTTCAACAGCTAGAACGGCTTCAGGACGAGCGAAAAAAGGGAGCTTGGCCGAAACAAGAGTGGAGGATCTGGGCAAAGCTGTGCTTGATGCTGTGATCGACCGGGCACCTGGACTTAAAAAAGAGGATGTTGAGGATGTAATCTTGGGCTGCGCAATGCCTGAGGGCGAACAGGGGCTAAATGTTGCACGAATTATATCCTTGTATGCGGGCTTTCCAGTTACCACCCCGGCACTCACAATCAACCGGTTTTGTTCATCGGGACTTCAATCAATTGCATTTGCTGCAGAGCGAGTCATGTTAGGGCATGCAGAGGTTGTCATTGCTGGAGGTGTGGAAAGCATGAGTCATGTACCGATGACGGGCTTTCATTTTTCGCCTCACCCAACGATTGCCGAAGAGCTGCCTGAAGCATATATGGGAATGGGCTTTACAGCTGAAGAAGTGGCGAGTCAATTTGACGTATCAAGGGAAGATCAGGACGCATTTGCAGTCAAGAGTCATCAAAAAGCATACGAAGCGCATAACAACGGATTCTTTAAGGATGAAATTGTTGCTGTGCATACATCTAAAAGCGGTGTAACAGAAGAAGGGAAGCGATGGGAAGAGTCGTATACCTTTGATCTGGATGAAGGCATTCGAGGAGACACAACAAGCGACGTTTTGGCTTCCCTTAAGCCTGCTTTTAAACGAGGGGGCTCTGTCACGGCAGGAAACTCTTCGCAAATGAGTGATGGAGCAGCCGCTTGTGTGGTGATGAGTAAGGAGAAGGCAGAGTCTATGGGATTAACCCCTCTTGCGACATTTAAGTCATTTGCCGTAGCCGGTGTTGAACCTGAAATTATGGGTGTTGGTCCAGTGAAGGCCATTCCAAAGGCATTAGAGATGGCGGGCATCACACAAGCAGACGTTGATTTATTTGAAATCAATGAGGCATTTGCTTCTCAATGCTTACACATTATTCGTGAGCTTCAACTTGATGAAGAAAAGGTAAACGTGAACGGTGGAGCGATTGCATTAGGTCATCCACTTGGTTGTACAGGAGCGAAATTAACATCTACTATCATTCATGAATTAGGACGCCGAGGCGGTGGATATGGCGTAGTCTCAATGTGTATCGGTGGTGGAATGGGAGCAGCAGGCGTATTTGAAATTCATGCAACATAATGTAGTAAAAATCTAGGAGGTTGTCTGTGATGCTAAAATCAGTGACTGGTGGCGGATTTATCATTGAAGAAGTCGATTATCAAGCGGTTGTAACCCCGGATCGATTAACAGATGAACAACGAATGATTGCTGATACAACAAAGGATTTTGTGGAGCGTGAAGTGCTCCAGCATGACGAGCAGCTAGAGGGTCTTGATTACGAATTAACTGTGGATTTGATTCGAAAAGCTGGCGACTTAGGATTACTTGGTGCTGATGTTCCTGAGATGTATGACGGCATGGAGCTTGATAAGGTCAGTTCTACGCTCATTAATGAACGACTGTCAAAGGCTTCATCCTTTGCTCTATCTGTTGGTGCGCACGTTGGAATCGGTACGCTCCCCATCGTGTACTTCGGGACAGAAGAACAAAAGAAGCGATACCTGCCAGATTTAGCTGCTGGACGCAAGATTGCTGCGTATTGTTTAACAGAACCCTCCTCAGGCTCGGATGCACAAGGAGCAAAGGCGAATGCAGTGCTATCGGATGATGGAACGCATTATGTTTTAAACGGCACAAAGCAGTTTATTACGAATGCAGCCTTTGCCGATGTATTTATCGTGTATGCAAAGGTCGATGGTGAGGCGTTCAGTACATTCATTGTTGAACGCACGATGGACGGAGTAAGCATTGGACCTGAGGAAAAGAAAATGGGGATTAAGGGCTCTTCTACTTGCCCGTTGATTCTAGAAGATGTGAGGGTGCCAACAGGCAATTTATTATGGGAGGTGGGAAAAGGCCATTTAATTGCTTTTAACATTTTGAACATTGGTCGGTTTAAATTAGCTGCTGGAAGTGTGGGAGCGGCAAAGGAAACGATTGAACTATCTGCCGACTATGCAAACGAGCGTACCCAATTCGGTCGCCCAATCTCCTCATTTCCATTAGTCGCTAAAAAGCTCGCTGAAATGAATGTGAAGACTTATTTACTTGAGAGCATGGTGTATCGTACAGCAGGGTTAATGGATGATGCGATGAAGGATATTGATTTCAGTAAACCTGATGCAGGTGTCGTTTCTGCAAAAGCCATCGCTGAATATGCCTTGGAGTGCTCCATTAACAAAGTATTTAGCTCGGAAGCATTGGACTCAATTGCTGATGAAGGAGTTCAAATTCATGGAGGCTACGGTTACATTCAAGAATACAAAGTAGAGCGTATCTATCGTGACTCACGTATTAATCGTATCTTTGAAGGGACAAATGAGATTAACCGCCTTTTGATTCCGGGAACCTTAATCAAACGTGCGATGAAGGGGCAGCTTCCGCTTATGGAAAAAGCTCAAGCTCTTCAATCCGAGCTGTTATCAATGGTTCCAGGTCAAACTTTTGATGAAACGCTAGAGCAGGAAGCTCATTTAATTGAAATGGCTAAGAAAATGTTTCTTCTAATAGGAGGTCAAGCGGTACAGAAATATCAGCTTAAGCTTGAGGGTGAACAGGAGCTGCTTAGCAACCTGGCGGACATGATGATCCAAATCTATGTGGTTGAAAGTGCGTATGCCCGTACGAAGCAATTCATTGACCAAAAAGGTGAGGAAAAAGCAGCCACAGCGATTGCAATGACAGAGCTTGCTGTCCACGAAGCATTTGATCAAATTGAGTTGCTTGCCAAAGAGTCCCTTGCCTCAATGGAGTCTGGTGACATGCTGCGTACGCAAGCATCGATCCTTAAGAAATTAGGACGTAGAACACCAATCAATGTCACAGCAAGAAAACGCCAAATTGCCGAAAAAGTCGCGTATGCAAGAAAGTATGTTGTGTAATGTTTGAGCAAAACACCAAAAAGGGGTGTTGATCATGCAGGACAGGATTTGGTTAACCCATTATCCGAAACAAGTTCAACCAACGTATGAGTATCCAAAACAGCATTTGGCTCAATTTTTGCTGGATAGCGCCAGAAAATACCCAGAGGGTGATGCGTTGTTTTTCCTCGGAAAAACGGTGAAGTATAAGGAATTACTTGATGCCACGTATCGATTAGCCAACGGATTACAGTCGCTTGGCGTAAAAAAAGGGGACCGGGTAGCAATTATGCTGCCCAACTGTCCCCAAGCAGTGATTGCCTACTATGGTGCCCTACTCACAGGAGCTATCGTTGTCCAAACAAACCCGTTATATACGGAACGTGAAATGGAGCATCAGTTAAATGATTCTGGATCTACTTTCCTGATCACGTTAGATATTTTAGGAAGGCGTGCAGGAAATGTGATAGGGAAAACAAGTGTGAAGCACACGATTTTCACATCAATTAAAGATTATCTGCCTTTTCCGAAGAATCTACTGTATCCGCTTACACTGAAAAAGGATGGTTTAATCATGAAAGTGGACTATTCAGACTCCAAGCATTCATTTAAGGAGCTACTGTCCAGGTCCACAAGCTCACCGGTTCTCGTTGAAGTGGATCCAGAGAAGGATTTGGCCTTACTTCAATACACCGGTGGGACAACGGGATTGTCAAAGGGCGTCATGTTAACGCACCATAATTTGATTGCAAATACTCATCAAACAAAGGCTTGGTCGTACCAAACAAAGGAAGGTGAGGAAAGGTATCTGGCGGCTTTACCTTTTTTTCACGTATTCGGTATGACCGTACTGATGAACCTCGCGATGCTTCAGGCAGGGATGATTGTGCTCTTACCTAAGTTTGATGCGGAAGCCACTCTAAAGGTGATTCAGAAAAAGAAACCAACAGTGTTTCCAGGTGCACCTACGATGTATATTGCCCTTCTTCATCATCCTTTGCTTCGCCAATATGACTTGTCTTCCATAAATATTTGTATTAGCGGGGCAGCGCCATTACCTGGTGAGGTTCAAGAGCAATTTGAAGCGATTACAGGTGGGAAGCTGACGGAAGGCTACGGATTAACAGAGACGTCCCCTGTGACCCATGCAAATAATATATGGGAAAAACGTAAGCTTGGTTCAATTGGGATCCCTTTTCCTGACACAGATGCAAAAGTCGTTCAATCGGATACAGGAGAAGAACTGGATGTTGGTGAGATTGGAGAACTCATTGTAAAAGGTCCTCAAATTATGAAGGGCTACTGGAATGCTGAGGAAGAAACAGCTCGAACACTCAAGGACGGTTGGCTTTATACGGGAGATATGGCTCAATACGATGAGGATGGCTTTTTCTACATTATGGATCGCAAAAAAGACATCATTATTGCGGGAGGATTTAATATTTATCCGCGAGAGGTAGAAGAGGTTCTGTTTGAACATCCGGCTGTGATGGACGCTGTGGTAGCAGGAATTCCAGATGAATACCGCGGCGAGACAGTGAAGGCATTTCTTGTTTTAAAGGATGGTGCGCAGGTGGATGAAGAGGAGCTCGACCGATTCTGCCGAGAGAGGCTCGCAGCCTTTAAGGTTCCGCGAAGCTATGAGGTGCGGGAATCTTTACCTAAAACGTTAATCGGGAAAACATTACGTCGCAAAGTAGTAGAAGAAGAGAAAAACAAACAGCAAAACGCATAAAAGAGAAGGAGTGGGGAGTCATGGCTAAAGCATCAGAAGCCTTTCTAGAAAAAGCCACATCACTTGCCGAGAAGACGTTTTGGGGATATGTGGGGTGTGAGATGATTGAGCTTGGGGAGCAACGAGTCATTGTTGAACTCGATGTAGAGCCGCATCATTTAAATTTGATCGGAATCCTTCATGGCGGTGTTCATGCAACAATGCTTGACAGTGCGATGGGAATCCTCGTTATGGCAGCTCACTCAGATGCGAATATGGTGACCACCAACTTAAATATCCACTATCTAGCCCAAGCAAAGGAAGAGAGAGTGCGTGTGGAAGCAGAAATTGTTCACGAGTCCAGGTCAATGATGACAACGGAAGGAAAGCTACTGAATGAATCAGGCGAACTGTGTGCATTGGCAACGGCAACCTTTAGAAAAAGTTAATCGGGTTAGGAGCACTGGGACACGGGTGCTCCTATTTTTTCATTCGAAGTAAAAGCTGGGCAATTAGAGCCAAAACCGGAAGTTCAATGAGAGGACCAATGACGAGGGCAAGGGCAATGAATGGTTGATCTGGGAAGGCCGTGATCGCAACAGCTAACGCAACGGGAGAGTTGCGAGCAAGCGTTGTAAAGAGCAGACTTACCGTATCCTTCTGATTCATCTTTAGCCAGCCCGCAACATAGTTTCCAAGAACCGCGTTTATTAAAAAATAGAGAAGGATAGGTATAAATAAAAGAAATAAGACGTCCAAGTTTGTCCACAAATACGTTCCCTGAGAGGCAAACATAGCGACAATTGCTAAGCATAACCATACTAATTGAGAAGAAGAGAAAAAAGGAACGAGGCGCTTTTCAATGATTGCTTGGCGCTGTTTAAAAAGAAAACGTGTGAGCTGTGCCAATGTAAAAGGCAGAATAAAGACAAGCACAACACTTTCAATGATTGTTTCAAGTGAGATGGCCCCTTCTGTTCCTGCAAAAATCCACAAATACATAGGTAATAGCAGCACTTGAAGAATAAGGTTTACAGGTAGAACGGAAGCAGCCAGTGTCACATTCCCTTTGGCAATCGAAGTAAAGATTAAATACCAATCGGTACAAGGTGTAACCATGAGCATAATAAATCCAACCCATAAGGCCGGATGGTCTGAAAGAAAAAGGTAACCCAATCCCCAGGCAAGAATTGGCGTCCAAATGAAGTTCATCCCCAGGCTTGTCCCCAAAAAAGGAAGATGACCAAAAGCCTTTTTTAATTCATGAAATGGGATCGTTAAAAACAATCCATAAAGCATTACAAGTAAAAAAGGGAGAATAAGCCCCTCAGAGTGTTGCGCAATAATCGGTACTTGTCCTACGCTCAGTCCAAGTATGATGGATAGTACAATAAGAATGGTTTGAAACTTCTCTAATTTATTCAAGATGCTTGTCCTCCATCGCAGACCCTAGTTCTGTTAACCGAATCCGGTAAAATGCTTTTCTAAATTCCGATGGCGTCATGCCTTCGGTTTTTTTAAATATGCGCATGAAGTATTTTTCATCTTCAATTCCTATGGATAGGGAGATCTCTCGTATGCTTTTTCTTGTACTTGAAAGAAGGTCTTTTGCTTTTGTTATTTTAACAAGATTAATATACCGTTGTAACGACATCCCAATCTTTGTTTTAAACTGTCTTGATAAGTAGTTAGGGTTGTAATGAAAGTGCTCGGAAATTCCTTGGACAGATTGCTCTTGATCAGCGTTTACACGAATCCATTCAATGATATGTGAAAGTTCGTGATCATGTGGACGCTTCTTTTGCCTATGTGAGTCAATCGTCTGAGTAGACAACTCTATGAGTAACGATGTCATGAGGTAGCTTGAAGCTAGATATGCATGCGCTCCAGCTTGAGAAAGATCTAACAGTTGATTAAACAGAATGTTAAGCCGTTCAATATTCGGCGGTTTCGAGTAGGTAGGGATATAGATCGTTGGACTAAATGCCTGACTCGTAGGCTCTTGAATCATACTTGCCAACTGCTCCTTCATATGTTCAATTGAACTGTAGCTAGCAAGTTCATCATCTAAATAAAAGTGAAACCAGTAGTAGGAAAGAGGCGAAAGACTATGAGAAAACCCGATGTGCTGGATGCCTTTTTTTAATAGAAGCGTAGTTCCCTTTGTTAGCACATAAACTTGGTTTTCTTGTTGGATCTCAAGTGTCCCTAGAAGTCCAATTAAAAGGACATAGCTGTCGAGTGTTCGTGTTGGATGTCGAAAGGGCTGAGAGGTTTCCACTCGTCCACATGACGCAAATTGAACAGGTTTCGTTGCTTGAATCGTTAAATAATGCGCAGTCATTGAATCTCCCCAATCACTCATTTCTTTGAGCGTATAAAAGATATGTGAAAAAGTCCACCTATTGTATATGATGTACTACCGACAAGGAAGAAAAGATTTGATAAAGTCTATTGTAAGCGATTACATAAAAGGAGGATGATTATGACAGTTCAATCAAAGCAGCAGGTTAAGCTCACCGATTCATTTTGGGGAAGATACCAATCATTAGTAAGGGAAAAGGTCATTCCTTATCAGTGGCAGGCACTAAATGATCAAATAGAGGGTGCTGCGCCCAGTCACGCGATAAAGAATTTCAGAATTGCAGCAGGCGAAGAAGAAGGAGAGTTTCATGGGTTTGTTTTTCAGGATAGTGATATTGCAAAGTGGATCGAAGCGGTTGCCTATTCTCTAGAGACGGAGCGTGATCTTGAGCTTGAGAAGACATGCGATGAAGTCATTGATTTGATTGGAAGAGCGCAACAGCCTGATGGCTATCTTAATACGTATTACACCGTAAAAGAACCAGGGAAACGGTGGACAAATTTGCGAGATAATCATGAATTGTATGTAGGTGGGCATTTCATCGAAGCGGCTGTTGCCTATTACGAAGCAACTGGGAAGAAGAAGTTACTGAATATCATGTGCCGTTTTGTTGATTACGTTGATACGATCTTTGGCTATGGAGAAGACCAGATCCGTGGGTATGATGGCCACCAGGAAATAGAGCTCGCGTTAATTAAGTTATACCGTGTGACTGAAGAAACGAGATATTTAAAGCTTGCGCAGTTCTTTATTGATATTCGGGGGGAACAGCCACATTACTTTAATCTTGAAGCCGAGAAGCGTGGAGACAAACCACATCGTTGGTTCCATGACAGCTACAGTTATTCACAGTCTCACCTACCCGTGCGAGAGCAGGAAACAGCGACTGGGCATGCGGTTCGTGCGGTTTACATGTACACGGCGATGGCTGATTTAGCAAATGAGCTAGATGATGACAGCCTGAAGAAAACGTGCAAGACGCTTTGGGAGAATATCACACAAAAACAAATGTATCTCACCGCAGGTATTGGTTCAGCTGAATTTGGCGAAGCATTTAGTTTTGATTATGACCTGCCGAATGACCTTGCATACACAGAAACATGTGCGTCGATTGGTCTCGTTTTTTGGGCGAAGAAGATGCTTGCACTTGAGCCTGATGGTGTGTACGGAGATGTCATTGAACGGGCTATCTATAACGGTACGATTAGTGGTATTCAGCTTGACGGGACAAAATTTTTCTATGTTAATCCACTTGAGGTTTGGCCGAAGCAAGCAAATCATCGCCATGACTACAAACATGTAAAAGCAGAACGACAGCCTTGGTTTGGATGCGCCTGCTGTCCACCAAATATTGCTCGCTTAATCGCATCAATTGGTCAGTATGTGTATTCAGAGAAGGATCAGATTGGATTTGTCCACCTCTACATTGGTAGTGAGTCATCATTTACATTAAATGGTGTAAAGGTTGAAGTGGATCAAATCTCAAACTTTCCTTGGAATGGGACGGTTCGCTTTTCAATTAATCCTGAGCAAAGCTACAAAGGCACGCTCGCCTTTCGAATACCAGGCTGGGCTAGGTCCTTCGCCATAAAGGTTAACGGAGAAGTAGTGGATCCTCTAGTGAATAAAGGCTATGCCTATGTTACCCGTACATGGAATCAGGAGGATGAGCTAGAGCTCCATGTCCCTATGACCATAGAACGCATTGTAGCACATCCCGATGTAAAGGCTAACGCCGGTAAGGTAGCATTGCAGCGCGGTCCAGTTGTCTACTGCTTAGAGCAGCAAGACAATGGAGCAAACCTTCTAAATCTTGCTATCGATGTAGAAGTCGTGGTAGAAGAACGTTTTGAAGAAGATCTCTTAAATGGAGTCATGGTTCTACGCGGGAAAGCCACTCGAACAGAGCTCAAAAATGATGCAAATCAGTCACTCTATATGACAGCAGAGGACCTTAAAAAGCAGGAAACAACATTTACTGCGATCCCTTACTATGCTTGGGCAAACCGAGGTGTCGGTGAGATGACCGTCTGGATTCGAAGAGAAAGGTAAATTCGAGGGGGGATTGTATGAAAACTGTCTATATGACAAGCGTTTTTTCAATCTTAATTCTGATAACAGGTTGCTTGTCGTCTACGACTACATCATCAGATGAGACATCACTTCGTTTCACCTAATGGGAGGGACCGCTTGAGCGGCATGCCATCGAAACGCTCATCGATGATTTTAATGATATGCATCCTGATATCGAAGTGCATGGGCAACTCGTTCCAATTGCTAACTACGTGGAGAAAATGAATGTGATGGCTGTATCGAAAACTATACCTAATTTAGGTTATTTTCCTGAAGGTTCATTGGTCAGAAGGATATTGTCGAAGGGATTGCGTTAACATGGATAAAAGGATAAAGGATGGAAAGTTGAATCCCCTCTAAGTTTGAGGGGACTTTTTGCCGTGGTGTGATGGTGGAATCAATAAAGAGAGGGAAAAATCAACAGAAGAGCCCCATTCTGCTCTAAAAGTGAGTATTAAATAAGCATTCGACATAATTCGAGAGTGTGTTTGCGTTATTTTTAGAAAGAATAGAAGTAATATCTTGTATTCATCTGATTCTCCTCAAATATGAAGATTTATTATTGAATTACACATTTGTACATAATTAATGAGATAGTTATAGTTAATAAATAGTTAAATGAGATCAAGGAGTGGAACAAAATGAAAAGGTACATAGGTGTAGTAATGAGTATGGCTTCAGTTATAGCTTTAGCGGCATGTGGCAACAGTGAGAGCAAAGAAGCTCAGGTCGATGAAATCATGGGTGTAGATCCTGGAGCTGGAGTTATGATGAACACTGAAAAAGCAATTGAGGAGTATGGATTATCTATCCCATTGCAGCCTAGCTCAGATCCAGCGATGGCTGCAGCCTTGGGTGATGCTTACGATAAGGAAGAGCCAATTGCTGTAACAGCTTCATACCCACATTGGATTTTCATTGCGTATGATTTAAAATATCTTGAGGATCCAAAAGGAGTATATGGAGAAACAGAAAACATCCATACGTTCACTAGAGACGGACTTGAGGAGGACGCTCCAGAAGCGTTTGCTGTTTTGGACAAATTCTACTGGGAGCCGGATGACATTGGTGCTGTCATGCTCGATGTATATGAAGGCAAAGAACCTACTGAAGCAGCTGCTGAATGGATAGAAAATCATCAGAATAAAGTTTCTGAGTGGACTGATGGGGTTGACTCTGTGTCTGAAGGGAACATTACACTATCCTACGTGGCTTGGGATTCTGAAACAGCTTCAACTCATGTTGTCGGTAAAGTGCTTGAGGATTTAGGTTATACCGTTAATTTAACTCAATTAGAGCCTGCCTTTATGTGGGCTTCAGTTGATTCTGGTGATGCTGATGCCATGGTAGGCGCATGGTTGCCACAAACTCATCAAGCTTACTATGAGGATTATAAAGATAGCATTGTCGATCTAGGAGCAAATTTGGAAGGGGCACGTATTGGTTTAGCTGTTCCAGAATATGTTGATATAGATTCAATTGAAGATCTTAAATGAACATAAAGACCGTCTCATTGTGAGGCGGTTTTTATTTATACAACATGTTTTGTTCAACTTACATCATAAGATGAAATATAGAATTGGATCCCACATTGTAGGATAGACTATATCAAGGAAAGATTAAAAAGAGGGTGAGAGTTTGAAAACGACAAGGATTGCATTTTTGTCTGTGATGAGTAACACATTTGTTGTAGCAATGAAAATCGTTGTTGGACTCATAACGGGGTCTGTGGCCGTTTTATCAGAAGCCATTCACTCATCATTAGACTTAATGGCATCATTGATTGCTTTTTTCTCGGTTCGAATATCTAAGAAGCCTGCAGATTCGGTCCATCCGTATGGTCATGGGAAGGTTGAGAATCTGTCTGGTACGATTGAGACGATCTTGATTTTTGTGGCGGGCATTTGGATTATTTATGAGTGTGTGCATAAGATCATTCATCCAGAGCCGCTACAGCTTCCTTTGCTTGGGGTACTTGTCATGGTGATTGGTGCGACGATTAATTTTATTGTGTCAAAGATTGTTCGAAAGGAAGCGGATCGGGTCCATTCAGTCGCAATGAAATCAAATGCGCTTCATTTATTAACTGATGTGTACACATCTCTTGGCGTTGCAGTCAGTTTACTCTTAGTAACGTTAACGGGTTGGTACATTCTTGATTCCATTATCGGGATGGTTCTCGCTGTTTATATTATGATTGAGGCCTTTAAGTTAATGAAGGAGACCTTTCCTCCGCTAATTGATTCTCGTTTAACCGAGAGTGAGGAATCTGCTGTACTTAACATCATTGAGAGCTTTAAGGACGAATATTTAGAAGTTCACAACTTTAGAACAAGACGCTCCGGCCCTCAGGAGTACATTGACTTTCATTTAGTTGTTCCATCCGATGCGAATATGGGGGATGTTCATGATCTTTGTGACCGTATGGAAGGAAAGATTGAGGAAGAATTTCCTCATTCTGAAGTGTTTATTCATCCAGAGCCAGAACATGAACGAGAAAATAAGTAGAGACCAGATCATGCATCTGGTCTTTTTGCATTGTGTAATTTTATCTAGAAGGGTTTCTCTTTTCGCTCAAATGGGAACAGTACCTTATATTCATACAAATGAGAAACCATGCTGATGCAACCTCAGACAAGTCAGAAATGAAGGATGATAAAAAATGAACACAGGTAAAAAAATATGGATCACTATTCTATTTGCAATTGGTGGAGGGGCCATCACAGGACTAATTGGCTCGGGTGTATTATTTTTAGTTGAATCCATTTGGCCGGACGGTTTAATAGCCGATCTCTCAGTAGGGACAACCTTTTTAGTTACCGTGTTACCTGGTATTGTTGCTTCCTTCTACTGGTCATTTTTCTATATAAAGAAGCAGAAAAACGAAACAAAGCACTTAGATGATCATATTCCTAAAAATGAGCAGAAGTTTTAAAAAGGCCCTTTCAGAAGGGTCTTTTTTGTTAGAAAAACTTACACAGCAATATATCAACCAAATAAAAACCTGTAAACTAAGTATGGAGGTGCAAGATGAGTTTACAGATTAAAGAATTAGATACCATTCACCCTTATAAAATTGAACTATGCTCCCTACTTATAGAAACGGTTAATCAAGGAGCTTCGATTGGCTTTCATTTGCCAATGCAGGAGACGGAGGCTGTAGCATTTTGGAACGATTATCAGCCACATGAGTCTCGAATCACATTAGTTGCTTTCAAGGAGAAGCGTCTTATTGGTACAGTCAGTCTTGAACTAATTAGAAAATCAAATGGCAGCCATCGCGCTGAAGTCTGCAAGCTAATGGTACACCCGGGTGCTAGAAGATTAGGTGTGGCGAAAAAACTAATGATTAAACTAGAAGAAATCGCAAAGCAACGTAATAGAAGTTTGCTTGTGTTAGATACTAGAGGAGGAGATCCTTCAAACAAACTCTACATCAGCTTAGGTTATCATTTGGCGGGCACGATTCCAGCTTTTGCGAGCAATGAAGATGGAGAGCTTGAAGCGACCAATTTATATTATAAGAAAATATAGATACACTCTTTCAACTCACCAATGGTGGGTTGTTTTTTGTTTTTTAATAGGAGAAACCAGGTGGAATGTAGAAGGGATTAGGAGTGAAACGGAAGGGGGGATACCCGTGGTAGATAATTGTGTATTTTGTTATCCAGAGCTTGATACGGATCAACGGATTGTGATGCGTAATGAAACATGCCTTTTTTTGCAATTGCGTCCCGCTCAAAAGGAAGGTACACCATTGAATGGAGCGGGTGTTATTGTACCGAAACAGCATCGAGACAACACATTTGATTTAACAAAAGAGGAATGGAACGATACCTTCTTTCTTCTTAAATTGGTTAAAGAACGACTAGATGAAACAGTTAAACCGGATGGCTATAACATTGGATGGAACTGTGGAGAGGTAGCGGGGCAGCATCTCTTCCATGCACATCTTCATGTGTTGCCTCGATACAAGGATGAACCAATGGCTGGAAAAGGGATACGCTATTTGTTTAAAAATCAAGGAGAAAATCAATGATCCGACTTGCTACAGTAGATGACGCTCCATACATTGCCCAACTAACGATGCAACTTGGCTACAACATAAGTCTAGAGACCGCCAAGAAAAGGCTCACTTATTTAATTGGTTCATCTGATCATGCGGTGTTTGTATCTGAAACGAAGGATGGCTCAATCTCAGGCTGGGCACATATTTTCATCAAACGATTAATTGAATTAGAGTACGCTGAGATCGGAGGAATCGTTGTTCAGACAAACAATAGGAGGTCAGGAGTTGGATTGAAGCTCATGCAAGCCTGTGAAGAATGGGCTAAAGAAAACGAGATAGGTGAAGTGAGATTGCGTTCAGGTGAACAACGAGCAGAGGCTCATACCTTTTACTTGAACCTTGGCTATGAGTATGTTCGAAATCAAAAAGTTTTTACAAAGAAGGTGTAACATATGAAGCTAACAGATGACGAAGCAAAATCATTCGGTATGGAGACCAACCATGAGAGGATGACGAATGGCGAGCATCGATTTAGACTGAGCCATGTGGATGGAAGTTCTTATTGTCGGACAGAAGCAACTGAAGCGGGGTGGCAAAACAGTCATTACCATAAAGGAATTACGGAATGGTACGTAGTGCAACGTGGCTGGATTGCTTATGCAGAACGATCTTCTACAAATAGTTTTCATCTGACTATATTAGAAGAAGGTGACGGGATTACTGTCCAATCAATGATTTCTCATAACATTTTTATGTCAGATAACAGTGTCATCCATACTATTAAAGCGACAAAGGCAAAACTTGAAAATGATTGGTTTGCTTCTCCAGAGCTCGATACGTATACGTCTCAGTTTACGAGCAACGAATTATATAAACAAAGAATGATGAAAAATCTTCAGTCTCCGCGTCTTCTATTACGCGAATTTTCATACTCTGATTGGAAGTCCATTCATGACTATGCGAAACGTCCAGAAGCGAGCAGGTATCAAGTGTGGGAACCTCAAAGCGAGACCGACTCACAACTTTTTTTAGTTGAACGAGTGAACACATCCCTACAGGAGCCAAGATCTCAGTTTGCCTTTGCTATCATTAATAGGAAAACCTCTACACTGATTGGCTCAGTTGAACTAACTATAAGAGACGCCAACCATCATTCAGCGGAGCTATCATACATCATTCATCCAGACTATTGGGGTAGAGGATATGCAACGGAAGCAGCAAGTTTGATGCTGACCTTTGGGTTCTCTCAACTGAATCTCCACCGAATCTATGCAAAATGTGACCCTCGGAACAAAGGATCAGAGCGAGTGATGCAGAAAATGGGGATGGTGTGGGAAGGAAGATTACGAGAAGACCTACTCATAGCAGAGGGCTGGAGAGATTCGCTTCTTTACAGTATACTCGCGCGCGATTACAACTCATAAGGAGGCACTACATGTATACGATTCGCCCACTCCATTCATCGGAACACGACTTTTTAAAAGAAATGCTTTATGAATCAATCTTTATTGAGGAATCAAGGAAGCCACCACTCGATGACCTACTTCATTCTCAACATCTGCTTAAGTACCATGCAAACTGGGGAAAACCAGGTGACCGTGCTTTAGTCGCTGTAAGTGGGTATGGGGAAAGGCTAGGAGCGGCTTGGTATCGTTTACTACAAGGGGAAGACGCCGGCTATGGCTTTGTAGATGAGCAGACTCCGGAGCTTGGCATTTCTTTAACGAAAGAAGCGCGTGGAAAAGGCGTTGGGAGAGCGCTAATGGTCCAGGTCATGAAGCAGGCTAGAGACGATCAGTTCGAGGCGCTCTCGTTAAGTGTGGATCCCGAAAACCAGGCTGCCGTGGAACTTTATAAAAGTTTAGGGTTTGCCCAAGTTGGGATGGAAGGAACGTCTTTGACGATGGTTGTTCAGCTTGAAGAAGGAGAAAGGATTCAGCAATTTCGCGAACTAGAAGAAAGCCATTTACAACCGGACGTCCGCAAATCCCCGGACAAACTCAGTGTGATTTTAGCTGATGCCTTTGTTGAATTTGGAAGTTCGGGAAGATCCTTTGGAAAGAAAAAGTGTCTTGAAGAGGGTGTAAGTCAAGATCGGATGGTCATGCATCATTTCAATTGTAACCTCTTAACTGATGAAGTAGTGTTAACGACTTATCATATTCATAATCGTACAAAAGACCAGTGGACGTTACGTAGCTCGGTTTGGAAGCAAATCGACGGAAGGTGGCAGTTGTATTTTCACCAAGGCACCTATCGAGATGAAACAAAAAACAAGTGAGACGGATAGTTCGCCTCACTTGTTCGTACGTTTTATTTCTCTGTTTCTACTGACTCTGACTTTTCTTCCATCTGCTTAGATGGCCAGAATGCCCATTTTCCAAGCAGGCTTGTGATTGCTGGTACAAGTAATGGTCTTACAATAAAGGTATCAAGTAAGACACCAATGGCTGTAATTAAACCAAACTGTACGAGTACTTGTATAGGAAGGGTGACAAGTACAGCAAAGGTTCCTGCGAGTATTATTCCTGCTGAGGTAATCACTCCACCACTTTGACCAACACCTTCTGTGATGGCTGTTTTAAGTGGGCGACCACGTTTCTTCTCCCAAATATTTGAGATCATTAAGATGTTATAGTCTTCACCTAGTGCTGCGATGAACACAAAAGCGTAGATTGGAATTAAGGCTGAGATCGCTGGGACATCAAAGCCATAGTGAAGAATCGCCCAACCAAGCCCTAGTGCACTTGTGAAAGAGATTAACACGGTTCCAACTAGGTAAATCATTGCTGTAATGGAACGCAGGTAGATGAGAAGTAAGATAGACACAACAACAACAACTAGAATGATGATATTTGTTTGGTCTTTTTCAATGACTGTACGCTGATCAATTTGCTCAGCGGTTTGACCTGCAACCCAGACATCATTTAGTTCATACTCATCTTTTATATTTGCAACATCTGCTTGAATCGATTCAAGATCATCCATTGCCTCATTGCTGTATGGATTTTGATCTAATTCCAACTGGTACATCACAATATTTTCATTGACTTCACTTACTTCAGGCTCTTCAACTTTTGCTACACCGTTTAAGTTTGTCAGATCTTCAGTTAAATCAACGTCTTCTCCTGCTGTATCAAAAACAACCTGAACAGGTGCCAAGTCTCCTGACCCAAAGCCTTCACTGATGATGGAGAACCCTTCTCGAGATGGTGTATCTTCTGGGAAGGAAGATAAGGTGTCATAAGAAAAATTAATTTGAATGATGAACAAGGAGCTTCCGATTAGAAGAACCATCGTGATAATAATGGTTCGAATCGGTTTGAATGCTGCAAACTCACCGATGCGATGCCAAAATGTTGATTGCTTGTGTATTTTCACTTTTTTATTCTTCTGTTTTGCACGTTGTTCTTCCATCTCTTCTGTTCTTGGAACAAATGGGAAGAAGGCTGTACGGCCAATAACACTAAGTAGTGCCGGTACGAGTGTTAATGAAGAAATCATCATGATAAAGATTGATACACCAAATGGTACAGCAAAGTTTGTTATGGTTGCGTATTGTGAAATTAACAGCGACATTAATGCAGCAACAACTGTTAATCCACTAATACCAATTACACCAGCCATATCAGATAATGCTAAGCGAATGGCTTTCATTCGACTTTTCTCTTCATATAAGAATAAACGGAACCGAGCAATTAAGAATAAGCAATAATCCGTTCCTGCTCCAAATAGTAGCACGGTCATAATAGCGATACCCTGTGAATCATATGATATGATTCCTTCCTTAGCTAACCATCCGAGGATCGGCGTAGCAACTGCATAAGCCGCACCTACAGCAAGCAGCGGGATAAATGGAAGAATAGGCGAACGATAGATAAGTAAAAGAATCACAAGCACGAGTAAAACCGTTCCGATTAATAAAGTTACATCGGCATCCGCAAATAACTCTGTTGCATCCACACTAATCCCAGCCGGACCAGTGGCACGCGTAACTAATTCGTCTGAATCGAGTGCGGCACTAAACGGGTTATCTGAGAGAATGTCTGTTGCTCTTTCTTCAATGTCAGTTAGTCCTGCCTTTGTTTCTTCTGCAGAAGCATTATTTTTAAAGAGAATGGTTTGAATAAATGTCGTTCCATCCTCTGAAATCATCTCCTGCAATGCAGGAAGAGGGATATCCTGGTAAGGAATAGCCATTTCCTGAGCTTCAACTTCATTGTTTGTCATACTTTGTGAGAGCTCTTGAATGGCAGCTAAATCATCTTCTTCTAAGCCTGATTCCCGGTACCACGTAATTAATCCCGGTAATCCGTCGTTATTTGGATAATATTCTTCCATGATGCTTGCCGCTTGCATGGAAGGCTGATCTTCAGATAACGGTTCAATCGTGTCATCTGTGTAGTCCCCTGATGGAGGAAGTAAAAGCTGAAATGCAATAATAGCTAAAATCCAAACCCCGATTGTAATCCATCGGCCTTTCTTACTAACAATGGCATGTACGATATTTGTCAGTGCACTTCTCATGATTTGCTCCTTTTAATTTATAATCCTTATCAGTTGATAAGTCGAAGTTCTATTAGGGTTATATCACGATCAAAAAAACTTATCAATTGATAAGGTGCGCGATCTGAAGATATTTATTTTTTGCTAACATTCCCTCCACATTATTGCAATAATTATGGGTGTTATGTACACTTAAGGTACAATTATCCACAAAGAGGAGTGTGTGTTATGGTTCAACTGATTCTTGCAGGGTTACTCGTTGCGATCTTTATTTTTGCAGATGTGTTGGATTTCAAACAAGATCAAAAAAGATGGGGGTGGTTAAAGTCCTGGTCAAAACCAGCTAAGCTTACTTTATTCGTTGGAATCACCCTGGTATTCACCGTCTTTTGGACAGTAGTTAGTTTAAAGTATGTCTAAATAGAAGATTTTACAATCAAACCGTGTCCATTAAGGGTACGGTTTTTCATATGGGGTATAGAGCTATGAGCAACCTGTTAGACAATATTCATGTTCACCATTATAGTAGGACAACCAATTACTTTTGGAGGTATAAATGATGAGTCATATTAAAGGAAAAGACACACTGTTCCATCCTGTTTCATTAAAAAATGTTATAATCCCCAATCGTATTGCGATGGCGCCGATGACAAGAGCTTTTTCACCAAATGGAGTACCAGATGAAAAGGTTGCTGCGTATTATCGAAGACGTGCAGAAAATGGAGTGGGCTTGCTCATTACAGAGGGCACAGCCATTCCTCATCCATCAGCTGTTAGTCATCAGGATATCCCACGCTTCTACGGGGAGGATGCTCTTGCAGGCTGGAAAAAGGTCGTTGATGAGGTGCATGAAGCTGGCGGTATGATTATTCCTCAAATCTGGCATGTTGGCGGTGCGCGTAAAAAAGGAGAGCTTCCAAATGAAGAGGCGTTACCAGTGAGTCCATCAGGGTTAGATTTAGAGGGAAATGCAGTCACTGATCCGTTAACGGAAGATGAGATTCAAGAACTTGTTGGGCCCTATGCACAAGCAGCTGCAAATGCGAAGGCTGTTGGATTTGATGGGATTGAAATTCATGGAGCTCATGGATATTTAATCGATCAATTCTTATGGGAGAAAACGAATAAAAGAACCGATCGGTATGGTGGAGATTTAAAAGGTCGCACCACATTTGCCAGAGAAGTGGTGGAGGCGTGCCGTGAAGCCGTTGGTCCAGAGTTCCTTATTGTATTCCGCTTTTCCCAATGGAAGCTAGGTGATTATGACGCGAAGCTAGCTCATTCCTCCGAAGAGCTTCAACACATTCTTGAGCCTTTATCAGAAGCAGGCGTGGATGTATTCCATGCATCGACAAGACGTTTCTGGGAACCCGAGTTCAAAGACGAATCAGACTCGTTAAATTTGGCTGCGTGGACGAAAAAGCTAACTGGTAAACCAACCATCACTGTTGGATCATTAGGACTGGATTATGCTTTTAGAGATGAAGAAGGTACTTCACATGAAACAAGCGTGACAGAGAACCTAGAGAAGCTAGCGAAGAAACTTTCCGATGACGAATTTGATCTAGTAGCCGTTGGGCGAGCGCTTTTAGCTGACCCTGAGTGGGCGAGAAAGCTTAAGGATGATGAGTTAGAACAAGCGGTTCCATATACACAAGAATCCGTTCGAACATTGCACTAACATGATAGGTGGTCATATTATCCAAATGAAACCACTTGCATTAGATAAGCAATGTGATATAATTTGAGTACAAAATCATAATTAGTAGGAATTGTGACTGGTGAAGCAGGCAATACCCTAGAAAAATTGGACGAGTGATTTGTCTAATTCTTTAGGGTAGTGTCTGCTTTTTTGTTTATACTAACAAAATCATTTATCTCGGTTGAGGTGGAGCAATGATGAGAATCCATAAGATTCTTAATAATAATGCTGTTACCATCCTGGATGCTTCTGGAGAAGAAGTGATTATCATGGGTCCAGGTGTGGGATTTCAAAAGAAGAAAAAAGACGAAATAGACGAATCAAAAATTGAAAAACGATTCCGAATGGAAGATAAACATACTTTCGCTAAACTAGAAGAGCTGCTTGAAAAAATTCCTTCTGTCTATATGGAATTGTCTGAAGAGATTATCAAAGAGGCTCGTATGAAATTCGCAAAGCATCTACAGGAAAGTATTTATATCTCTTTGACGGATCATATTCATTTTGCTGTTGAAAGGCACAACAAAGGACTACCAATTAAAAACGGTTTGATCTGGGAAGTGAAGCGCTTTTACCCTGACGAATTTGCCATTGGGATGAATGCGCTATCAGCAATCAATGAACGATTAAGTGTAGAACTTCCTGAAGATGAGGCTGCTTCAATCGCCTTGCATTTTGTAAATGCGCAAATCGGAGAAGAAATACCAACCATCGTCTCGATAACAAAAATCATTCAAGAAGTACTTAAAGTGGTTTCTTATCACTATCAAATCGAATTTGACGAACAATCATTAAGTTATTATCGGTTTGTCACACATCTTAAGTTCTTTGCACAGCGCTTGATGAATGGTGATCATATGGAAAGCCATGAGGATAGCTTATATCCGATCGTTCAAGAGAAATTCCCTAAAGCAGCCTCATGTGCTGATAAGATTAAAACGTTTTTGTTAAAACATCATTCGTATTCATTAACAGAGGATGAAACCTTGTATTTAACCTTGCATATTCAACGAATTGTTAGAGAACACAAATAATGTAGGATTGTGACTGGTAAAGCAGGCAAGACCTAAGTATCTATTTGAGAACACGTATGTTTGTTGTGTTTTGAAATAGGTACTTAGGTCTTTTTTATAAGAAGTACTGATGCCATGCGAGTGCACGCGTATGGTGAAGCTAAATTAAAGGAGAAACGAACTATGAACCATCATGAATTAGCAAAAGATATTGTTAAGCATATCGGTGGAAAGTCAAATATTGATCATATGACTCATTGTATGACCAGACTACGATTTAATTTGAATGACAATGATCAGACAGACCGAAAAGCCTTAGAGGATTTAGACGGGGTTGTTGGGACAAACCTTAGTGGTTCTCAGTTTCAAGTCATTATTGGCAATGACGTACCAGCGGTTTATAAAGCGATTGTTGCAGAAACGGGTGGAGTAGAAGGAAATGAAAAAAAACCTTCTGAAAAGAAAAAGGAAGGGAATCCTCTTAACCGACTGTTTGATTTTATCTCTGGAGTATTCGCCCCTATATTAATTGCTGTTGCAGGTAGTGGAATGATCAAAGGGCTTCTCGCATTAATTGTAGCCTTTGATCTAATGAATACAGAAGGAAGCACTTATATTATTCTAAATGCCATTGGGGATGGAGTCTTCTACTTTCTGCCTTTAATCCTAGCGGTTAGTGCGGCTCATAAGCTCGGAAGTAACCCTTACATTGCAGCAGGGATTGCTGCTGCGATTTTACATCCTTCCATTGGAGCTCTCCTCTCAACGGGTGAAGCTGTTACATTCTTTGGAATCCCAGTTATTCCAGCAACCTATGCGTCATCGGTCATTCCAATTCTTGTGATCATCTGGATTGCATCTCACTTTGAACGAGTGGTTGACCGTTTCATTCATAAATCCTTAAAGTTACTCCTTGTACCAATGATCGTGCTGCTTGTTATGGTTCCTATTCTTCTTCTTGCTATTGGACCATTGGGTACACTACTTGGTGATGGACTCTCTGTTGTTGTTGATGGATTAATGACCAAAACCGGTATATTCGGAGGTATTTTCCTTGGTGCACTTATGCCGATTATTACAATCACAGGTATGCATTATGGTTTAGTTCCTGTCATCATCAACTCGTTGGCACAAAAAGGATATGACTATATTATTCCTGTAACCTTCGTTTCGAACATGGGGCAAGCAGGTTCTGCATTTGGTGTATTCTTAAAATCGAAAAATAAAAAACTAAAAACGTTAGCATTATCAACATCCATTACAGCATTAATGGGTGTAACGGAACCAGCTATGTACGGAGTCAACATGCGCCTAAAGCGTCCGTTCTATGCAGCTATGATTGGTGGAGCAGCAGGTGGAGCGGTACTTGGATTGTTTAGTGTTAAAGCGTATGTACTTAGTGGTATTGGTGGCTTACCAGGAATTCCTGCCTTAATTGGACCGACTTTCTTATACGGATTGCTTGGTATGGTTATTGCATTTGTTGTCGCTACGATTGTCACGTATCTTCTTGGATTTGAAGACGAGAAAGGCAAGGATTTAGCTGAAACAGTATCAGATAAATCGGTATCAGAAAAAGCACCAACACCTCCAAGCGATCAACCAGAGGTAATTGCTAGTCCATTAAAAGGATTTGTTGAACCATTATCCGCTGTTCCTGATCCAACTTTTGCTGATGAACTTATGGGAAAAGGTGTGGCCATTCGCCCGACAGATGGCGTGGTGGTATCACCGGTTAAAGGAACAGTCTCAGCATTGTTTAAAACGAATCACGCAATTGGCCTAAGAAGTGAAACGGGTGCGGAGATTTTAATTCATGTTGGAATTGATACAGTGAAATTAAATGGTGAACACTTCACATCTTATATCAAAGTAGATGATCAAGTTGAAGTAGGTCAAAAACTTGTCTCGTTTGATCAATCAGCCATTGAACGAGCAGGGTACAACACGATTACGCCAATTATAGTGACGAATACACCAGAGTATTTAACCATTGAAGGTGAAGTATCAAAAGAGATTAAACAGGGAGACACCCTGTTAAAAGTAAATTAACAAAAAGAAAGAAGGGTATTGGATGTCACAAAAAACGTTTCCTAAAGGGTTTCTTTGGGGAGGAGCAACTGCAGCTAACCAAATTGAAGGTGGATTTGACTTGGGAGGTAAAGGTCTTTCGAGTGCAGACATGATTCCTTATATTCCTAGGGAAGAACGGACAGGAGATCATACGTCAGATCTCACTAGTCAACAAATTGAAGAAGCATTAAATGGAACAAGCACAAGGCATTTTCCAAAAAGAGGCGGAATTGACTTTTACCATCATTATAAAGAAGATATAGCCTTGCTTGCTGAGATGGGATTCAAAGCATTTCGTATGTCCATCTCATGGCCGCGTATCTTCCCAAAAGGAGACGAGCAGGAGCCGAATGAAGAAGGGCTTGCATTTTACGATAACGTATTTGATGAACTGAGAAAATACGGAATCGAACCAGTTGTGTCCCTTTCCCACTATGAAATGCCGATTCACCTTATTGAAGAGTACGGTGGATGGACAAACAGAAAACTGGTCGGATTCTTTGAGCATTATGCAAAAACAGTGTTCACACGTTACAAGGACAAAGTCACGTACTGGATGACATTTAATGAGATTAACTGCATTACACTAAGCCCATACAATGGTGGAGGAATCGTATCAGATCGTTATGATCATGTAGAACAGGCTTCATACCAGGGCTTACACCACCAATTTGTCGCAAGTGCATTGGCTGTAAAAGCAGGACACGAGATTAATCCAAATTTAAAAATTGGCTGCATGCTTGCTTTGATGGAAAGCTATGCTGAAACTTGTAACCCTGATGATGTACTAAAGACTTTAAAAGAAGAACAGTTAAATATGTTTTTCACTGATGTGCAGGTAAGAGGATATTATCCAAGCTACATCAATCGATTCTTTGAAGAGCAAAACATCAAGATTGACATGGAGCCAGGAGACACGGACATCCTCAAAAATCATACGGTTGATTACTTGTCGTTTAGTTACTATATGACATTTGTGACAAGCGCCTCTCCTCATGGCGAGAAAGCTCCTGGTAACTTATTTGCGGGAATTAAGAACCCTTATCTTGAGTCTTCGGAGTGGGGATGGCAGATTGATCCAGTTGGTCTTCGAATTGCTTTAAACAAACTATACGATCGTTACCAAGTGCCATTATTTATTGTGGAAAATGGACTTGGAGCGATTGATAAAGTACCAGAAGATGGACTGATTGAAGATGATTATCGCATTGATTACCTACGTAAGCATATTGAGCAAATGAAAGAAGCCATTAAAGACGGTGTGGATTTAATAGGGTATACAGCTTGGGGACCGATTGATTTAATTAGTGTTTCCACATCTGAAATGCAAAAACGTTATGGTTTTATTTACGTAGATCAAGATAATGAAGGAAATGGAACGCTCGCACGTTCAAAGAAGAAGAGTTTCCACTGGTATCAGAAGGTTATTGAAACAAATGGTGAGGTTTTATAAATCGTCATAAAGAAGAACAAATGGCGGATTGATTCACGATCCGCCATTTGTACGTATTAAACCCACTTCACTATGTCATTAAGTGGTTGTCTTGTTTTCTCTCTAGCTGGTTCCGTTTCTCTATATCCGAAGGCTGCCATAACAGAAACGTTCCATGTGTCCGTATCAACAATGCCTTCGTCTGCTAGAATCTTGTTAACGGCATCTGGAAGATATCCTTCGATTGGACATGAATCAATCCCAATCTGTGCAGCGGAAGTCATCATGTTAGCAAGAGCGATATACGTTTGTTTGCTGGCCCAATCAAAAAGAGAGCGTTCAGATTCAAACAAATTCTGTGCATCGTCTTGAAAAGCTTTATAACGTGGAAGTATGTCTTGAATCATCTCTTCAGGAACTTGCTTCACATGTTTATGAATGTTATAGACATATTCAGAATCATATCGTGCATTCTTATGAGCAAGGATAACAACAAAATGGCTGGCGGTATCTAACTGACCACGTGCACCAGAGGAGACTTCTTTCAGTCTTGCTCGAAGCTCCGGATTTTGAACAACTAAGAATGTCCAAGGCTCATATCCAACAGAACTCGGTGAAAGTCTTCCCGTCTCCAAAATAAATTCAAAGTCTGAATCAGGTATTTTTTTGCTTGAATCAAATGATTTCGTCGCATGTCTGAAGTGAAAGGCATCTATAATTTCTTGTTTTTTCTCAGATGATGTTGTCATGTTCATTCATTCCTCTCGTAATAGGTTTCATAGCCCAAGCGTAGCGAAGTTTTCCATATGAGACAAGGAATTTGCTTTATATTTTTTGGGAGGTATTTTCCAAGTGGTATAGAAGTGAGTGAGGCAGACTTTGTATGTGGGAGGAATGTAAGTGAAGAATTGGTCGTTTATTGTGCAGGGAATAGCGTCTATTTTGTTTGTCATTCTTGTGTTTATGTATTTCATCGGCTCATGGCGAGCGGATCCTACAATTGAAATTCTATTCTTTTTTATCATGGTCACATCTGTTTTTGGATTTGGTATAGAAACAAGCAAAAGAGTATCTAAATCATGAGGCAGGTCATTGCGCTTGGAGGAGGCGGGTTCTCAATGGAACCCGATAATCCTATACTCGATGACTACATCTTGGCACAAGCAAACAAGCCCACGCCTAAAATCTGCTTTATTCCTACAGCCGGTGGAGATCAGGAAGGGTACATCACACGCTTTTATCGTGCTTTTAAAGAGAAGCCATGTATACCGACTCACTTATCTTTATTTGATGCAAATTTCACAAATCTTGAAGCCTTTGTACTCGATCAGGATATTGTCTATGTAGGTGGTGGAAGTACTCGGAATATGATGGTGCTCTGGAGGGACTGGGGTTTAGATACGATCATTGTACAAGCCTATGAAAAGGGCTTAATCTGCGCCGGCTTAAGTGCCGGCGCCATTTGTTGGTTTGAACAAGGCTTAACCGATCCATTAAACGGTCCACTTTACCCTATCAATGGATTAGGCTTGTTAAAAGGAAGTGTTTGTCCGCATTATGATGGGGAGGAAAAAAGACGTCCTGCATATGAACGGTTTGTTAAGGATGGCAAAATGCTTGAAGGCTATGGAATAAACGACGGAACAGCACTACATTTCATTAACGAGGAACTATACCATTCCATTCAATCAACAAACAAAAGTGGAACAGGATATGAAACGGCAGGGAGAAAAACAGGTAGCACCGAAGCATTAAAAGAGTAATCTAAAAGTAATGAGAGTATAATAAATGGTGATCTGAATATCGAATTATATGAGGTGAAAGCAGTGAGTAAAAAGGTTGCAATCGTTACAGGTGGAGGCAATGGACTTGGACGTGCAGTGGCTGTGAAGCTTGCAAGTCAGGGAGTAAATGTTGCTGTAGTGGATCTTGCTGAAGGGCCAGGACACGAAACCGTTGATCTAGTAAAAGAACAAGGCGCAGAGGCGATTTTTGTGCAAGCGGACGTAAGAAAAGCGGAAGACGTTAAACGTTATGTTGACGAAACCGTAAATGCCTTTGGAACGATTGATATGTTTTATAATAATGCGGGCATTTCAGGTCCCGGCAAACGATTCGTAGAGAATACAATCGAAGAAATTGACCTTGTACTTGGAATCAACCTACACGGTGCATTGTACGGGTTAAAATATGTGCTTGAAGTGATGCTTAAAAACGGTGGAGGCTCCATCGTTAACACCTCTTCGACAGCTGGACTTGTCGGACAGGAAACAGTGGGATCGTACTCAGCAACCAAACACGGAATTGTTGGGATTACAAAGACGATTGCTGTTGAGTATGCGAGAGAAGGAATTCAAGTGAATGCCATCTCACCAGGAACAACAGAAACACCAATGGTTGCTGAATACCGCAGAACCAATCCTGAACAAGTGGAAAGTGTCCTAGCATCTATTCCGCAAAGACGTCTCGGCAAACCTGAGGAAGTAGCAGAGCTTGTTTGTTTCTTACTTAATGGTGAGGCGAAATATATCAATGGTGCAGTGATTCCCATCGACGGTGGATTTACAGCACAATAAGAAGCAAGGCAAAAAAAGACAGAGCGATCTGTCTTTTTTTTGTTTGTCGAAAGCTCGGTAAAAAAGCAGGTATTAACTATTAATTAGTCAAATATATAGTTAGATAGGGGGAATGCGCATGAATGATGACATTATAGAAAGTGAGAGAGCTAAGTGACAGCAAACAAAAGAATGATCTTATTTATCATTTTGTGGTTATCCTTTTTCCTATATCCTTCACAGACCTATGCGTCTGGGCAAGAAACACCATCTGGCATTCCGATCTCGGACATTGAAACAACTATTGATGAGTATGTGGATGATTGGATAGGTAATACGACGGCTGGAGCCAGTGTTCAAATAATTAAGAATCATGAAGTGGTGTTTTCAAAAGGCTACGGATTCGCTGATATTAAAGAAAATGTTGCGATGGATCCAACTGAGACCATTATGGAATGGGGATCTGTTAGTAAGCTTCTCGTTTGGATTTCTTTAATGCAGCTTGCTGAGCAAGGAGAATTGGATTTAACAGATGATATCCAAGCCTATTTACCTGAGGGATTTCTTACAAAAGTGAGTAAAGAAGAACCAATCACATTATTAGACTTAATGCATCACACGACTGGATTTGAAGACAATGTGTTTGATTTAGGGTTTTCTACACCTGAGTATGTGACATCGCTTGAGGAAGGATTAAAGATTGCAGAGCCAAATCAAGTGTATTCGCCAGGAGAAGTAGTGGCATATTCAAATTTCTCCACAGCTCTAGCTGCATTTATTGTGGAGCAATTAACAGGGGAGCCTTTTTATGAGTATGTAGAGAACAAAATCTTTAAACCTCTGAATATGGAGCAAACAGTCATTCATCCAATGTTTCTTGGCAAGGAAGAGCTGAAGGATCAAAAAGCAAAGGGATACGTTTTAGCTGATTCTTCTACGTTTGTTGAGTCAGATTGGTTTTACATGTCGATGTATCCAAGTGGTGGAGTAAACGGGACGACAAGGGACTTATCTACTTTTATTCATGCCTTACTGCCACTCGAGGGAAAACCGTCTCCATTATTCCAAGAACAAAAAACGCTTGATACGTTTCTAACACAAAGCTATACAGCTGATGAAGCAATTAACGGAATCGCACATGGGATGTGGGAATATGCAGGGGGCGCGCGTGGTCTGTATCATGGAGGGAACACAAACTCCTTCTCCAGTCATGTTCATCTGGTACCAAGTGAAGAGTTTGCAGTAGTTGTGATGACAAACCAAGCAGGTGAGATGGAGATTAACTATGGGTTAACAGAGCTACTTGTTGGAACAGAAGGTGTGCAACAAGTAGTAGGAGCACAAGAGTTACCACCTACAATCGAAGGGTCGTTTGTAGCGACACGCAGACCTCAACACAGCTTTATTAGTCTATATTTTGATCTGATGCCCTTTACCATCAAGCCAAAAGAGGAAAATCAAGTTGAGGTGCATTATGCCGGTTTTACCGCAACCTATCTGCAAACAACCCCCTATACCTACAAGCTAGTCGAGGGGGATCTAGTCTTCCATTCGATGGGGCAGCTATTTGTACAGATGGAGGATGGCGTTGTTAATAAGGTCTCAACGTCAATATCAGATTACGAACCGTTTCCACCTGGTAAAGGTATGCCTTATCTATGGATATATGGAGTCCTTGCACTTACAATTACGCTCTATTTCCTATTTATTCCGATTATCTTATTTATAAAATTGATTAGAAGGAAATCGAATCGTACCAAGTCGAGAGTCTCATTGGCACATGGAGTTCTTGCCTTAAGTGGAACAGCGTTAATTATTAACCTTCTGATCCTAGTTATTCGTATGCTAATGAATGCTGGGCGGGCCTATTCAGAGGTCATGCCTCAACTCGTGATAAATGGTGTGTTTACAGGAATTGCAGGTATCGCCATGCTGTTTATGATAGTGAATTGGCGTAAAACAAGGTCTACCACTAAAGAAAAAATAATGTATATGTTATCAATGATCAGTATCGTGGTATTAATCATTCTTATGAGTATGTTTGAGTTTTATAGGTAACTAAATAGAAGAGGTGAGCGAGAATGAGCAGAGCAGAGACGAGTCATTATTTAGAGTTGGATCGAGTGATTTTCATTGGACGAACATTTCATGAATACATGAGCTTGTTTGATTTGCGCGAACAGGATTTACAAGGTCAGAACGTGCTTGATTGTCCTGCGGGGGCGTGCTCGTTTACAGCGCATGCTCATTCTCGAGGTATAGATGTAACGGCATGTGACATGGCTTATACCCATTCCATGCAGTCTCTGTATGAGAAAGGATTAGCAGATACTGAGTATGCAATGAAGGGATTACAAAGAGCGAAGGACAAGTATTTATGGGACTATTTTAAAGATGTAGAGGATGTGAGAAGCCATCGTCTTGCGGCACTTTCAGACTGTACAGATCATATAAGGGCATACCCTGAGCGATATGTGCCAGCCATGCTTCCGGTTCTGCCTTTTGCAGACCAACAATTTGATCTAACGCTCTCGGCCCATTTTTTATTTATGTATAGTGACCGACTGGATCAGGCATTTCACCTTAAGACGATCAAGGAATTACTCCGTGTCACCAAAAAAGAATTGAGGCTTTTTCCTTTAGTTGATCTTGAAGGCGCGAGATATGCTGCTTTAGATCAAGTAAAAGCAACGTTAACTGAAGAAGGATATTCAGTCTCGGAAGTTCGAACAACGTACGAGTTTCATAGAAATGCGCATACGATGTTAGTCATTAAGCGATAAATCGTAGAGAAAAGAGGATGCATCATGTCTATTCGAAAGGCCGTATTAAAAGATGCGCCTGCTATGGCAAAGGTCCATGTTGATAGCTGGCGTACTACATACAAAGGGTTACTACCCGATGAAATGTTGGAGAATCTTTCATATGATGATCGAACAAAGCTATGGGAGAACAACATTCAGAACGAACGAGGATTTATCTATGTAGCTGAGAACGAAGATGGTCAAATCGTTGGCATTGCCTCAGGAGAGAAGCGTGAAAAAAGCAAAGACGAGAATGTAGGGGACTTAACGACCGTTTACCTTTTTAAAGAAGAACAAGGAAAAGGAATTGGCGCTCGTCTAACCAATCAAATTTTAGAAGACCTCTATTCATTAGGCTGCACAACCGTCTATGTCGAGGTCTTAGCTCATAACCAATCAAGAGTCTTTTATGAAAAGATGGGAGCAACGCTTCATCAAGAAGAGCAGATTACACTTAGAGGCGAGAATGTTGATGTACTGATTTACGAATGGAAACAGGAAGATTAAACCAATGGATTCTGTATACGCTTGTGTACAGAATCCATTTTATTTCTTAACTTTTTCTAAAATCATCGTGACGAAAGATCATTTCTAATGAATGTCTGTATAAAATGGAGGTCAGTACGTGATTGAAACAACATTTCTATGGTTGTTTATTGTTGTCTTTATGCTTCATGATTTTGAGGAAATCATCACAGTCGAACATTGGGCAGAGAAACGAAAAAGTCTTCTCCAATCAAAGTGGACGAAACCGATTTGGTCTTTCTGGAACATTCGTTCTAATGAGTTTGCTAAAAGAGACGTTGTCATCTTTCTTTTTGTATCAATGGTTGTCTTCATGAGGGTAGAACTTTCGTCAGTGCCTGGTGTTGAAATGGGTTTTCACCTATTTCTATGGATTGTATTCGTACATAACCTTATCCATCTCATCCAAACATGTGTAGCCAAAACATATACGCCAGGCCTTTACACGGCAGTCTTTCTCGTCACACCCTATACATTGTTTCTCTTAATAAATTTATAGATTATATAAGGGAGAGAACTTCATGTTTTTTAAGCGGAAAAAGCTACAATGCTCTACTTGCAAAAAAGAATTTCAATCAGATGAAAAGCTGGCTCTATTTGTTCGTGCTAGTGAATTAAATGGAATGACAAATCTAAAGGCGTTTGCTAAATTGCAGCGATTGGAGTGTCTAGATTGTGTAGCAATAGCGAATAAGTAAACCCTGCTCAAAGCGCTCATACCAAAGAACTTTGTGTAAAATGGTAAGTAATCATAACTTGGTACTAACATTAGGTATAAACTGATCAGTAAGAATGAGGAATTAGGGGGTGTTCATTTGAAAGAAAAGAATCGGAAAGTATCTATCAGGATTGATCAGGCCATCGATGAGGTGCTCTTACTCGCGGAAGAGGATTATATTGATGTGTCTACGTATGAAGAGGTGAAAAAAGGATTTGATGCAAAGCTTCTGGCTCTAGAGGAGCAGGAAAGAGAAGAGCTTGCTAAACAAAAAGCAGCTGAGATTGCGGAGAAAGAGCTTCAGCTATCTCAAGCTGCCACGGTTCAAGCGCCTCCCGTGGTTGAGAAACCAGTTCAGTCGCAACTAGTTCGTCCAACGATTGTAAAAAAACAACGTACTCCCGAGGAGAGTCGTAAACGTCGATTAACGTATATTCTTACATCCGGGGTTGCGTTATTGCTGTTAGGTGGGGTGCTGCTTGCATTAACCAATTGGCTAGTACTTGCTCCCGTAACAAAGGTTTTCTTAATTAGTGGAATTGCAGTGTTGTTTGCAGGAATGAGTTATGTGGCTCATCGTCTTAAGATTAAACAAACGATGCTTGCTTTTCTGATGCTTTTTGCTTTTTTTGTACCGATCGTATTTTTCTCTATTAGTTACTACGGGATCTTTGGTGACTACTTATCTATGGGTGGAGAAGGCAGTTTGTTATTTGCGGCTCTTGCATCTCTTACATGTGCCGTACTTTACGCGTTTCTATATAGTATTGAAGCAAACCGTACATTCCAGATTGTTGCTCTAATTGCAACCGCTTCTAGTATGTTGTATACAGCCGGATTTGTTTCATCCACTGTTGAAACGTATGTCCTTCTACTCACGATCTTTATATTTGTTCAACTGTTCCTTTGGAATAAGGTAATGAATGTATCTGCCTTTCAATCGTATCGTGTATATCTGCCATGGTTTATACTCGCGCAGATCATTCTCGCGACATTTATTCAATTTATTTTATTTGACTGGAGTCGCGCTGGCTTTGGAAACTATGCACTACTCGGGATTCTTTATTATTGGTTTGCCTTAAAGCAACCCGTGTACAGGATCCTCTCTATCCCTGCCGTTTTAACCTTTAGTATTGGTGTAACAGGCTTTATTTTCTGGGATGCGAATGAATATGATTGGTACAATGCTTTACTTACGTTAGTGCTACCAACGATTTTATTGGCTGCTTATCAGATTGAGAAGAAGAAAACAGGCGATGCTTTATTGTTCATGCCGATCCAGATCGTCTTTTTTATTACTATCTTTTTCACACATGCCTTCAGTCAACTAATGATTCTTGCTGAGGACTCCACTCCAAACTTATACAGTGTCACAATGTGTGGGACAGTTGCTCTTCTGATTACAGCTGGGTGGTTAGCTAAACAACGAGTGACCTTGTTCTTTGGGTATTTGTTATCCAGTTATTCAATCTGGTATTTAATCAGTCATTATCTTGAATCCATTAGTATTAAAGCAATATCGTATGCTGCGCTCTTTGTGGTTCTATATGTAGCGACAATCTTCTTACGAAAGCTTGATACGAGGTTCATTCGCCATCCAATTAAATTGATCTCTGCTATGTCAATCGGAATGATTTCTTTAGAACTTGCTACCTATACAGAATGGTGGCTATTGACTGGGGTATTACTCGGTTTATCGATGTTGGCCTCTGTTTTGTTTAGGTATGAAGTAAAGGCGTATCAGCGTGTGATGAGTGTAAGTGGAGTGATTGTCTTATTCTTTGCGGTAATTACATCTTATTTTGCCAGAGCAAGTGAAAGCATCTATCTTGCTCCACTTGATACAACGGTCCACTTTATAGTAGGTGCAGGTTTACTTTCAGGCCTACACTTCGCCTACAAAAAATGGCAAGGTATGCAGACAGCCATTGTTTCATATGCTTCTGGTGGCTTGCTCTATCTTATCGTTCTGATGACGATCCTGTATCACTATCTCGCGTTCGCTAGTGAGTTCCCTGTTGTTCTAACTGGGTATCTGCTCGCTGGAGTTCTCTACTTCCTAGTGGCTGCTGTCGTAATATTTAAGGAATCGGGGTATTACGTAGGTGTTCTTGCTTTTGCATTACTTACGTATATGAGTTTACTAAACACAGTCCTTGCTGAAACAACATTAGGGTTCTGGACTGTTCTCCTGCTTTCTGGAGGAATCTTTACGTGGCTTGGAAAAGGGATTAAGGCAAGGACTTCACTTGGTGGAACCTTGTTCTATATAACAGGTCAAAGCCTACTTGTTAACATAGGCATTTTCTACACACTTTTCATCTATATTAGTGAATTAAGTGTTCATGGCTTACTTGTTCCATTTGTCTTTTTAATAGTAGAGGTGATTCGTTCAAAGGAACGTGCGTGGCGCCTCGCTCAAAGCTTAAGTGCAGGAGTTTTTCTCTTTATACACAATTTGATATGGTTTCGTGAGCTGCCAGTTGTTACAGGGTCAGAAAGTTTACTGTTAACAGGTGGAATAATCGTTCTATGTATGCTTTGGAAGCCATTATCATATCAAAGAAAAGGAATAGTGGTAGGTTTGGTCTTATTGAATCTCTATCCTATTTCGTTACTCCTTTGGGAAGCGACACTTTATGGAATCGTGAAAGTAGCTATAGTTTTTGCGGTAAGCATAGCGAGCATCTATTACCTTGAAGAAAAGCTTAAGCAAGGAAATTACACAGCAATCCCATATGCGTTCGCTTCACTTATCGTTCTCTTTGGAAATGAAAGTACGCTTCAAACAGTTATTTTACTCGTCGCCTTAGCGTTTGCAGGCAAGGCAACAGGTGTTTATTACGTTGGCTGGTCCTTCATATCAAGCAAACGAGTAAACAGTTATCAGATCATAAGTACGTTACTCATTCTATTTGCGAGTTTGCAGCTTCGTGGTGATCAAACGATTGGAACGGCTGTGGAGCTTACGCTCGCGACTATTCTGTTTGCTTATCTTGTTCTGCTCTTTATCAAAGAGCCAAACAAGGGAGTCCGCTTTGTGAAGGCGGCTACGCTGTTAATCGGTTTCTATTATCCGTACTCGCTGTTTCTTTCGCTCCTTCCAGTTGCGGATGAGTATATGGTCTTTATCTATACGGTTCCATGCATGCTTCTTGTGAGCATTCTCCTTCGGATTGTTGCCAAAGATTACTCATGGAGACCACCTGTAGAGATGGTCACTGTCATTCTAGGGTTTATTGTGATGAGCTTATCAACGCTTGCCAATCAAACATTGTATGGCAGCTTAACCTTAAGCATTCTGGCTGTCCTTGCCATACTCGCTGGCTTCTATCTGAAATACGCGGCCTATTTTATCACAGGTGTCGTAGCGTTACTCGTGAACACTCTTTATGCCACGAGAACATTTTGGTCAAGTGTCCCTTGGTGGGTGTATCTTATGGCGGGTGGAGCCATTCTAATTGGATTTGCTACGTATCAGGAGCTTAAGAAACGGGAAGAAGATACCTCAATAAAAGATCAGTGGAATCAGTTCATGAGTAAGCTGAAGAACTATTTTACTAACTGGAAATAAGAAGAGGCAGAGACAAAACTAAGAATCAATTAAAAAACGGCGAATGATTCTATGATCGAATCATTCGCCGTTCGTATTTTTGCATCATTTACTAAGACCAGCGGGTGTGAACCCGAGACTCCTACGGAACAGAACGCGGTGAAGACACTGTAGCGGCGCTTTTCCCGCGGAAGGGGCTGAGGCCGTTCTTGTGGGTGGGAGGGATTCTCCTGCAGCGGCTTGTTTCCTATGTGCGTGTTTTGTCATCCGCATTAATGTAATGTCCCATCTTTTTTTAAAGGAATCTTGCTGAGTGTATCGAATGCTTGTTAAGAGGAGTGATCAAATGAGTGTACCTAAACACATTGTGTCTGCGGCAGCGATTGTCTTAAATGGTCAGAACGAATTACTACTGGTAAAGAACCCACATAGGGGGTGGGAAATGCCTGGTGGTCAAGTGGAAGAAGGTGAATCCATTGAATATGCTGCGATTCGAGAAACAGAAGAAGAGAGTGGAATCATCATTGAGATTACGGGGTTCTGTGGAATTTATCAAAATGTAGAAAGGTGTATCTGTAATACACTGTTTTTAGGAAAGCCTATAGGAGGAGAGTGCCGGCCTTCAAACGAAAGTGATGAAGTCGCATTTTTTCCATTAGAGAAAGCACTACCTATGGTCAAATGGCAAAACTTCAGAGAGCGAATTGAAAAAAGTTTAAATCCAGCAGAGCACCCTTTCTTTGTGACATTTTGATACACTAAGGAAAGCAACTAAAGAAATAGGAAGTGAATGAAATGAAAAAGCGAATTGCCATTGATATGGATGAAGTAATGGCTGACTTTATCCCGAAGCATTTGTCCTTATATAACAAAGAGTATAAGGACGAGATTAAGATTGAGGACTTACATGGGTGCACGTTAGAGTCACTCAGACCAGAACTTGAAGATAAGATTAAGGGCTACATTAAAGACCCTACATTCTTCCGTGATCTTGCAGTGATGAAGGATAGTCAGGAAGTTATTGAAGAATTAACCCAGACGTATGAAGTATACATAACAACCGCAGCTATGGAATATCCAACATCTTTTACAGCCAAGTACGAATGGTTGAGGGAGCACTTTCCTTTTCTAAGCGATCTGAACATTGTCTTTTGCGGAAAGAAAAGCATCATCCGAGCTGACTATTTGATTGATGATAACTCAAGGCATTTCAAAACCTTTAAAGGACAAGGAATCCTCTACACAGCTCCTCACAATATACATGAAACAGGTGTCGTTCGGGTGAATAACTGGAAGGAAGTACGAGATTATTTTTTATAAGAATAGGAGTGGATCGGCTTGTCGATAAAACTGGACATGGTAGGTATAGTGGTTAAGGATATGAAGCGGGCGCTAGACTTTTATCGCACGTTAGGATTTAAAATCTCTTCCGAAATGGACAACCAGGCCCATGTAGAAGTAAATCAAGGTGGAGTGAGGCTTGCCTTTGATACGGTAGAGGTTGCGACTTCTGTCTATGGGTCGTGGGAAGAACCTACAGGTCATCGGATTGAGTTAGCGTTTACCTGTGAGGATGCAAAGTCCTTAAATGATTTATATGAAAGAGTCATGGAGCAAGGATACGTTAGCTATAAAGAGCCATGGGATGCGTTTTGGGGACAGCGCTATGCCATTATTCATGATCCGGATGGGAATTTGATTAGTCTATTTAGTGATAACAACTAGAGTTATAATCTTGTTCATGAGAGGTGTAAGCCAATGAATATCATAAAAGTTCTTTATGAGTGTAGTAATTGGTTAGCTAAGGTTATGTATCTTCACATATTGTGGGTTCTATTCACACTTGCTGGCTTGGTCGTTCTTGGTATCACGCCGGCAACGATGGCCCTGTGTTCAGTCGTTCATAAATGGTACGACAAAGATTTTGACTTTCCTATATTTAAGCAATTCTATTCAACCTATAAGGCTCAATTTAAGAAATCCAACATACTGGGTTTACTCTTAATGGGTGTTGGATTGTTCCTTTATATTGATCTAAAGATCTCGGAAGAATTGATCCAGTCATTTTATTTACATGCGGTGATCCTTTTCATTTGTTTTGTCTATCTCATTACGGTCATTTATATGTTCACTATATTCGTCAGATATGAGTTACCTTTGTTCACCTATTTTAAACAATCTCTATTTATTGCGTTAGCAAGACCGATGGAGACCATAGCGATTATGCTCAGCCTATTCATCCTATATTTTTTGTTTAGCTTCGTCCCGGTTCTATTTATCTTTGCGGGTTCTTCAATTATTTTTACTCCGATTGTATGGTTTTCCTATCGCGCTTGTTTATTAGTCGAAGAGAAGAAATTACATGTTCTAAATAACACCATCTCGCAGACTAAATAGTATAATCTTAAGAGGCTACATAGGTAGCTTCTTTTTATGTGGTCCGACTGAAAGACTTGTGTATGCTACTCTTTAGAGAGATGTCATAACATACACATTTCATCAAGAAGCACATATTTGCGTATGAGTAAGCCTTATTTATGTAAGCGATTTCATATGCTGTTTCTATTATTGTGTTAATTTTTTGAAAACAACATATTGATACTATTTCTCTGGCAGTGCTACGATTGGAGCAATTTAAGAGAAGGAGGTATTCAATGAAACTACAACCAAAAACGCTACCTGTAGAAAAGACACATACTACAATTCCACCAAAAAAAATGAGAAATAAACAGACTAAAAAGATCCTACAAAATTGGCAGCTTTACATATTTATTTTACCCGCTTTTCTTTACTTCTTTATCTTTCATTACATGCCCTTGTATGGATTGCAGATTGCGTTCAAAGATTTCACTCCTGTTGCAGGAATAACAGGAAGTGAATGGGTCGGGTTTAAGCATTTTGTAAGGTTCTTTGAATCGTATTATTTCTGGGATCTAATTAAAAATACACTTGGACTTAGCGTATATGAGTTAATTGTTGGATTTCCTTTACCTATCATACTGGCACTTCTGTTAAACGAAGTGAAAGATAGCTTCTTCAAACGAACCGTTCAAACCGTAACCTATGCTCCTCACTTTATATCAGTTGTAGTCATCGCGGGAATGGTCATCGCCTTTTTATCACCAGTAACAGGGATTATCAATCATGGTATTCAGCTAATGGGATTTGAACCAATTGCGTTTATGACAGACCCTGCTTGGTTTAAAACAGTTTATGTGTTTTCTGGTGTGTGGCAAAGTACGGGTTGGGGTACCATCATCTATTTGGCAGCCTTATCGGGTGTAGATCCACAGCATCATGAGTCGGCCGTCGTTGAAGGTGCAAATCGCTTACAACGAATATGGCATATCAATATTCCATTTATCTTTCCAACGATGGTTATTCTTCTCATCATGAACGTTGGAAACATTATGGCACTAGGCTTCGAGAAAATTTTATTATTCCAGAATCCACTGAATCTTGAATCCTCAAATGTCATTGCCACATTTGTTTATAAAGCTGGACTTCTAGATGCACAGTATAGTTTTGCTGCAGCTGTTGGTTTATTTAATGCAGTCATTAACGCTATTCTACTAATCGTTGTGAACCAAATAGCAAGAAAAACGAGTGAAACAAGCTTATGGTAAAGGGGGTAACTTATGAATACTTCAATACAAGAAACAAAAATAGATAAGCTGTTTAAAGGATTTGTTTATTTTTGTTTGACTCTTGCTTTGATAGCCGTTTTGTATCCCCTCATCTATATCATCAGTGCTTCAGTTAGCAGTCCTTCTTCAGTGAATAGTGGACAGATGTGGCTCTACCCTATCGATATAACGTTTGCTGGGTACGAAATGATCTTTCAAAATAGTCAAATCTGGAGAGGTTATTTAAATACAATTTTTTATACAGCTCTTGGAACGCTAATAAACTTGCTTGTAACCATTCCTGCTGCCTATGCCTTATCACGTAAGGATTTTTTCGGAAGAGGTTTCTTCACCGCTATGTTTGTTTTAACCATGTTTTTTAGTGGGGGATTAATTCCAACTTACTTAGTGGTTAGGGATCTAGGCTTAATCGATACAATTTGGGCGATGGTCTTACCAAATGCAGCAGCCGTATGGAATATTATCATTGCTCGAGTGTTTTTCCAATCAACGATACCAAAAGGATTAGAAGAAGCTGCAACCATTGATGGAGCCTCAAACTTTAAGATGTTCATGAAAATTATTCTGCCTCTCTCAGCACCAATCATCGCAGTAATGGCCTTGTTTTACGGCGTTGGCCATTGGAATGGTTACTTTAACGCATTGATTTATTTATCTGATCGTAATTTGTATCCTCTTCAAATGGTACTGAGAGAAATCCTTGTTCTGAATGAATTGTCATCAAACAATACTCAGATTACTGGGGAGATGGCGGAAGCGCTTCATAGTAAACAACAGCTTGCTGCGATCGTTAAATACGGAGTCATGATTGTTTCTACATTACCAATTATCATTGTCTATCCTTTCTTACAACGTTTTTTTGTGAAAGGTGTAATGATCGGTTCTTTAAAAGGGTGAGCCTTCTTTACGTTAAATTGGGGGTGAATAGTAAACGGGCCAATATCACTGATTATCGCTTCAACAAAAACGAGAGGGGTTAGTAGAATGAAAAAAACGTTAGCGCTTTCTTTAACCGCAGTTGGTTGTTTAGGATTTATAGCCGCATGCAGTTCAGATGATGCAAATACGGATAGCTCGTCACCATCTAGTTCAAATGTTGAAATCAACAAGGAAGGTTTCCCTATTGTTGATGAAGAAATCACGCTCTCATTAATGGCTCCAGGCACCGGTATGGCCGAGTGGAAGGATATGCCTACACTTTCGGAATATAGTGAGTTAACGAATATTGCATTTGATTACACTACTCCTCCAATGAGTGATTTTGGAACTAGACTTAACTTGGCGTTTGCTAGTGGAGATGTAGCTGACATTATTTACGGGGCAGGTAGTGGCAATCTAACACCTGGTATGGAGGTTGATTACGGGAGGCAAGGAATCTTAATTCCGTTAGAAGAACTGATTGCTGAATATGCACCTAATATCCAAAAGCTTTTAGATGAAAATCCGGAAATCGCTAAGTCCATCACAACAGTAGACGGCCACATCTATTCGCTTCCTGCCATTAATCAGCATCCAAACGCTGGATGGGCTGTTCCAATGTGGTATAACGGCGCTTGGCTTGATGCATTAGATGTCGAAGAATTACCTAAAACAACGGATGAACTTTATGATTTGCTTGTTCGGTTTAAAGAAGAGGATCCAAATGGTAACGGTGAAGCTGACGAAATCCCTTTACTTGATGTTCAAATGAATGGCACGCGTAAGGCGTTCTTAGCTGCTTTTGGCATGAAGGATTGGGGAGTAGAAGAGGTTGACGGTGTGATTCGTTATGCTCCAAGCACCGAGAACTATAAAGAATATCTAGCTTATATGAATAAGTTATATGAGGAAGGTTTACTTGATCCTGAGACCTTCTCACAATCTGATGAGCAGAAAAAAGCCAAAGGTCAAGAGAACAAATTAGGTCTATTCCCTGATTGGTTCTCATTCTTCACAACAGGTGAAACAGAGGAAGAATCAATAAACAATCCGATGTTCCATCCTTTATCTAGCCCTATGACAGATGAGCCACTGATTCCAATTAATCCTGGTATCTCTAGAGGAACGTTTTCAATCACTAGCTCAAATGAACATCCAGAGGCATCCATTCGCTGGGTAGATTACTTTTATTCTGAAGAAGGATCTGAGTACTTAAATGGAGGCCCTGAAGGCTATCTATTTGAGGTAGACGATAATGGAAATAAAGTTGATTTGGACCTGCCAGCAGGGTATGAAAGTACAGAGGAATACCGTGGAACGTTAACTCCGGCATATGGCATCCCAACACCAACACTAGTTATGCGATATGAAGATGATGATCTATCTGAGTTTGATCAGTTTCTAGATGAAGAAACAGCAGAAAAGGTGGATGCATATGGTGAAGTGCCCATTCCATTATTGTATCTAACCAATGAGGAACAGGAGATTGTGAACACGATAGAAGTGGATCTACAGTCTTACGTTGAACAATTAGAAGCTCGGTTTATTACAGGAGTTGAACCGCTATCTAATTGGGATAAATACGTTGAGACCATTGAAGGCATGAATATAGAAAAATATGTTGAAATCTATCAAGAAGCTTACGATCGTTGGGCAAGCAGTTAACTGATGGGATATAAGCTCGTATCATACTTGAAGCTAAGTAGAATACGAGCTTTTTCTAATTGAAATCAGTAAGGAGGATCATATGAATACAAACGAACAATCATTGGAAATCGATGAAGGGATTCATTCTTATACGAATGAAAAAAGATGGGTGAAGCCGCACGAAAAAGCTCTTCTAGAGCAACTTGAGTGGTTTAAAGATCAAAAACTCGGGATTATGATGCATTGGGGACCATATTCGCAACTCGGCATTGTAGAATCATGGGCATTGAGTGACGAGGATGCAGAATGGTCAAGAGAAGAGATAGATTGGGAATCGGATAGTGAAATGTTTAAGCAACAGTATGTAGATCTTAACAAAACATTTAATCCATTGCGTTTTGAGCCAGAAAAGTGGGCTGAAGTCGCAAGTGAAAATGGCTTCAAATATTTAGTGTTTACAACAAAGCATCATGATGGGTTTGCCATGTGGGATACACACACAACCGAGTACAAGATTACAGGACGTGAGTGTCCGTTTCATTCAAACCCTAAAGCAGATATTTGTAAAGAACTCTTTGATGCATTTAGAGCAAAAGGTCTTCCGATCTCTGCCTATTTCTCGAAAGCTGACTGGCATGTTCCATCCTATTGGGCTAAGGACATGCAAGAAGGTTCAAACATGTGGCGTGGGCCGAGTTATAACCCTTTGGAACACCAAGAGCTATGGGACGAATTTGTTCGATTTACTCACAAACAAATGAACGAATTATTAACAGGGTACGGAAGGATCGAAGTCTTGTGGCTAGATGCGGGATGGGTATCTGCTGCTAATAACCAGGATATTCGGTTAGGGGAAGTGGTGGAGCGAGCGAGAAAAACACAGCCTTGGCTACTCGCTGCGGATCGAACTGTAGGTGGTAAGTATGAGAATATCATCACTCCAGAACAAACAGTTCCATCAGAAGTTATGCATGTACCGTGGGAAGCATGTATCACTATGGGAAGTGCGTTCTCTTTTCGATATGAAGATATATATAAATCAGGGCGAGAGCTCGTCCATTTGTTGTTAGAAGTAGTTGCTAAGGGTGGGAATCTAGCTCTTAATGTAGCACCACAACCAGATGGAAGACTACCTCGAGGTGCCTTAACCAGTATGAATGAACTCGGATCATGGTTATCTACTTACGGGGATGGCATCTATGGTACAAGACCAGTTGCGCCCTATTTTCAAGGCGGGTATGCCCTCACACAGAAGGATCACAGCGTCTATGTCTTTTATTTAAATGATGAAATAGATTCTTCTACAGAAAAGTTCATTCTTCCTTATTTTAATGAAGTGCAACAAGTAGAGCTTGTTTCTCCAAAGAGAGAGCTCTCTTTTAAGCAAACGACTGAAGGAATTCATCTGACGCTACCTTCGGACACAAAAGTATTGGATGACTCTTATGCGTATGCCTTCAGATTAACGTAACTAATCAACGAGAAAAGAGGAGCTGTTACCCTGTGCAACAAATAAGAAGATGTATTCAGTATGTGGGTTCGCTAGTAAATACCCAAACACAAGTAACGGAAGATTGGCAAGCCGTACGAGCTTATTATAAACAACCTGGAGAATATGAGTTTAAGGACTCAACCCCTTTTTCCATAAGAGTGGGAGATAAGCTAATTGAATCAGGGGAGACCTTATTTATAGAAGGTGAACTAACTACCCCTCCTTCATTTGAGGGAAAAGAGTATGGTTTGGAATTTAAAGTGGGGCAACCTGGCATTCCTACGAACCATGAGGGTTTAGTTTATCTAAACGGGGTCCCTTACCATGGAATTGATCGAAACCGCAGTTATATTCCTTTACCAAAGCAAAAATCTTTCCATTTAAAGATCGAACTATTTAATCCTACAGCTCAAGTCGTGGATCAACTAAATTTTCAAAACGCGCCAGCTGAGTTTGATCCCGCTCCTCTTTATTTACTTGAAAGTAAATGGGTGCAACCGAACAAAGCGCTTGAGGATTTATATTATACGATGAAAGTATACTATGAATCAGCTATGTTCCTTCCCGAGGAGGGATTAACAAAACAAACATTACTAGGTGAGTTAATAGGATTGAACGATTGGATTAATAACACGTCAAAGGAAATTTTGACCCATCAACCAGATACAATTCATGAGAAGGTCAGGACCTTTCTTCAGTCTGTTGAAAAGCTAGATTTAAACGTCGGCGGTACTATGCATATGGTTGGTCAGTCCCATATTGATTTAGCTTGGTTATGGCCGATGAAGGAAGCTGTCCGAAAAACAAGTCGCACCTTTTCGACGATGAGTACGCTGCTCGATCAGTACAGTCACTTTACATATGCCCAAAGTCAACCACAAGCCTATGAATATGTGAAGACATACTTTCCGGAGCTTTATAAGCGTGTGAAAAAGCATGTGAAGGATGAACGATGGGAAATCGTTGGTGGGATGTGGGTAGAGCCCGATTTAAATATTCCTTCCGGTGAATCATTAGTACGTCAGCTCATATACGGGATGGAGTTCTTCAAGGATGAGTTTAATGTACAGCCTAAGATTGAATGGTTGCCAGATACATTTGGCTATTGCGCATCACTTCCTCAATTGCTTAAGAAATCAGGCTTGGATTACTTTATGACAACAAAAATGAACTGGAGCGACACGAACCCATTCCCATATGATTTGTTTCACTGGGAGGGCATAGATGGCACGTCCATTCTTTCCTACCTTAATCACGGGATTAACGAATATACCCATCCAAAGGAAGTGAAGGAACACTGGGATAGCTTTAAGCAAAAGAATGAACTTCCTGAACAAATGCTTTTATATGGGCACGGCGACGGTGGGGGTGGAGTGACAAAAGAAATGCTTGAGTACGTCAAGCGTTCTGAAAATCTACCCGGGTTACCGCTCCAGAAAAATAGTACTGCTCATGAATTTTTTAAGAGAGCAGAAAATGCAAGTGCTATTCTCCCAAAGTGGGTAGGAGACTTATATCTTGAATTACACCGCGGAACATATACGACTCATGCGAAAAATAAGCGCTGGAATCGAAAGGCAGAGATCTTGTATCGCGAAGCGGAAATGTGGTCGGCTTTAGCACCAGTAGCTATTCGTGAAGATGATATGAAAACATTAAAAGAAGGCTGGAAGCTGCTATTATTTAACCAATTTCATGACATCATTCCAGGTACGTCCATCCCAGAGGTATATGTGAAATCTGAGGAGGATTATAGGGAAGTCTTCTCTATTGGTAATAAATTGAAAGAACAAGCGATGTCCGTTATTACCAAGGAAATGAATACGGAGGGAGAGGGAGAACCATACGTATTGTTTAATAGCTTGTCGTGGGATCGAGACGAAGTCATTGAACTAAGAGGAGGAAGAGAGCTTTTAAATCTTTCAGTCTATGATGAAAACAATCAAGAGGTAAAAAGTGATCTGCTTTATAAAGGAGAAGATGAAATCCATCTATCATTTATCGCTTTAAAGATTCCACAATTGGGCTATAAGACCGTATGGTTGCGCCCTAATCGTAACACGCAAATAAATAATCATCCTTCTGTCTTTAATGGAAGCTGGGAAACATCTTACTACCTGATTGAATGGAATGACAACGGTGAGATATCAAGACTATATGATAAGTTTGCAAGTAGAGAGGTTCTACTCCATGGTGCGCTGGCAAACCAATTCCAGCTGTTTCATGATAAACCAACGTATTGGGACGCATGGGATATTGATCCGAAGTTCAACAGCCAAGAGGCTAACAAGCCAAAACTAGTTTCTGTTGAGGTGGCACTTAAAGGGAAAACAAAGGATGTGCTTCGTTTCCAATGGTCTTTATCGGACTCTATAATTTGGCAGGATGTCATCTTATATCATCATTCATCTAGAATAGACTTTCAAACTAAGGTTGAATGGAGAGAAACACATAAGCTCTTAAAAGTTGCTTTTCCGGTTGATATTCAAACGACAAAAGCCACATTTGAGATACCGTTTGGAGCCATTGAACGAGCAACACATACAAATACTAGTTGGGAACATGCACAATTTGAAGTGTGTGGTCACCGATTTGCAGATTTGTCCGAAGGGAATTATGGTGTGAGTCTCTTAAATGATTGTAAGTATGGCTACGATGTAAAAGGGAAAACGATACGTCTCTCACTTTTAAGAGCGCCTAAATGGCCAGATCCAACCGCTGACCAGGGAGAGCACCATTTTACGTATTCACTTTACCCTCATCAAGGAAATTGGATTGATGCAAATGTGACAAAAAAGGGATATGAACTCAATCACCCCATATCAATCTATCAAACAGATCGACACAAGGGATCACTCCCACCACAAAAAAGCTTCATTCAAACGGATACATCACATGGGTTAATTGATACAGTAAAGCACTCTGAAACTGGGAAGGGAATAGCGTTAAGACTTTATGAGTCATGCGGGAGTAGAGATGCGTTTTCAATCCATTCAGATGTATTAAAAGGAAAGGCATACGAAACGAACTTATTAGAAAAACACCCTAAGGAAGTGGCGTCAGAGAAATTTTCATTATTACCGTTTGAAGTAAAGACCATTGTTTATGAGTAACTACCTTTTTGAAGTAGAGGTGAGTGTAACATGAAGTATGAAAATAGCCGGATGTCAATCAGTGAACGAGTGGAAGACTTATTAGAGCAAATGACATTGGAGGAAAAAGTAGGTCAGCTGAACCAAAAGATGTACGGTTGGGAGGCATACAGGAAAACGGAAAGTGGGATTGAATTAACTGAGGCCTTTAAAGAACATGTTGCTCTAGGAAAAGGGATGGGCGCCTTATACGGTTTGTTTCGATCCGACCCTTGGTCAGCTGTGACTTATGAGAATGGCATTCCTACAGAAGAGAATGTGAAGGTCTCCAATATGATACAGCAGTATGTTAAAGAACATACAAGACTTGGTATACCTGTATTGCTTTCAGAAGAGTGTCCTCATGGGCATCAGGCTTTAGATGGAACAGTGATCCCAACAAACATAGGTGTTGGTTCTACTTGGAATCCTGGGCTGATGGAAGAAGCGTACAAACATGTGGCCCTAGAGATTCAATCAAGAGGAGCACATGTAGGATTAATCTCAACCTTAGATTTGTTAAGAGATCCGCGTTGGGGTAGATCTGAGGAATGTTATAGTGAAGATCCTTTTCTAGCAGCTGAAATGACAAAGGCTGCTGTTACAGGACTCCAAGGAAAGCCTACAGATAAGGATTACCCTAGGATAGCGGCTGTTTTAAAGCATTTTGCTGCTCAAGGAGCTAGCGAAGGAGGGTTGAATGCAGGAACGGTTGCGATCGGTGAACGAGAGCTACGCGAAATTCATCTACCTGGTATGAAAGCAGGTGTAGAGGCAGGAGCTTTAGGATGTATGGCTGCCTATAATGAAATTGATGGGATACCTTGTCATGCGAATGCTAGATTGCTTACTGAGATCCTTCGTGATGAATGGGGTTTTAATGGGATTGTTATGGCTGATGGAACAGCTGTTGATCGATTAAATTCGATGACTGGAAGCTATGAAAAATCAGGTGCTTTAGCACTTCAGTCTGGAGTCGATCTGAGTCTTTGGGATGTTTCCTTCACTCAATTGAATGGTGCTGTGAAAAAAGGCTTCGTCAGTGAAGAATACGTCGATGAAGCAGTACGCAGGGTGCTAAACTTGAAATTTTCGCTAGGGTTGATGGATCAAACGTTCTCTGAAGCAGACTACAAAAAGACAGTGGTAGGAAGTAATGAATTTAAGGAAGTGAACCTACAAGTAGCTCGAGAATCAATTATTCTCCTAAAGAACAAAGATCAAATCTTACCGCTCAAACGAAAAATGAAAAAGATTGCCGTCGTTGGTCCAAATGCTGATCAGATCTATCACCAGCTAGGAGACTATACGGCCATTCAAGCTCCTCACAAAGGAAAAACGATTTTAGAAGGAATTATCGATCAGAGTGAGGCAGTTGTTACCTATGCAAAAGGCTGTAATATAAGGGAAATGTCTAAACAAGGGTTTAAAGAGGCTGTTCAGCTTGCAGAGGAAGCTGATGTGGTCATAGCAGTAATTGGGGGCAGTAGTGCTAGGAACTTTGATATTGATTTTGATATCAATGGTGCAGCAATTGTATCCAATAATCCCTCTGATATGGATTGTGGAGAAGGGGTTGACGTTGCAGATCTAACGCTTGGGGGAGTGCAGGAACAATTCATTCATGAGCTTGCACGAACAGGTACGCCAGTTATAGCTGTGTTAATACAAGGAAGACCTCATGCAATGACATCGATAGTAGACCATTGTCAGGCGATCCTATGCGGATGGTATCCTGGCCAAGAAGGTGGAACAGCTATAGGTGAAGTTCTTTTCGGCAATGTGAATCCAAGTGGGAAATTACCTGTCTCTATACCGCGGTCAAGTGCACAGTTACCTGTTTACTACAACGCGAAAGATCAAAGCAGCCAGCTTAGGTATCTCGACATGGAGCGCGCACCACTCTTTTCGTTTGGGTATGGTCTAAGCTATACAACGTTTGTTTATCAACATGCTCGCTTGCTCCAAGACAAAATAACTGTGAAAGAACTTAACAATGGAAAACGCATATTCATTCATGTTGATATACTAAACAGTGGAAGGGTAGAAGGATCTGAAGTCGTTCAACTCTATATTAAAGATGTAGAAGCGAGTGTGACTCAACGAAAATCCGTATTACGAGGATTTAAGAAAGTCATGCTCTCGCCAGGTGAAAAGAGAACTCTCTCATTAGATATAGGAAAAGAAGATTTGTCGCTATGGAATAACAAAATGCAAGAAGTTTTAGAACCTGGGCTTTTTCATCTTCTAGTTGGCGGTAGTTTACAATCACCAATTCAACTTGATTTAACAATAGTCGAGTGACAAAAAAGTTCAAAAATTATTCAAAGAGAGGTATACTTAATACAAAATGTAAGGGTTTTCATTAAATTAGACTTATGTTTTTAGCAAAAGACTGGTGGGAGGGGAAAGGATGCTTCGGAACATGAAAAATAGATCCAAGCTACTTTATAAATATATCATCTCCTACCTGCTCATTTTTCTTGTACCTTTTATTGTAATGAGTGTAGTAATCTACTTTAATGCCGTCTCAAGCTTACGAGAAGAGATAGAGAGCTCAAATATCTATAATCTGGAACAAGTAAGAAACTTAACAGATGACAGATTGTCTGAACTAGAGACGATTACAACGCGGATCTCATTTGATCCAAGGCTGACTCCTTATATGATGAACCATGGGTATTATGGGAAAGAAGCCATTAATGAGCTGAAAAAGTACAAAGCAAACAGTGCCATCATTGAAGAATTATTCGTGTATTACTACAACGATGAAACCTTATTTTCTACAAACGGTTTATATTCAATAGACGCATTAATGCAGAATAGCAATCAATTAGAGAGGTTTGGTAAAGAAAACTTACTCATGGATTTAAGAACAGATCTCCCTCTAATTCGGACAGTTGATGATTTTGAAATCAATTCAGAGACGCATGAAAATTTAATTGTGTATTATTTACCCGTTAAATTAAATTCGGTTACTCCGTACGGAACGGCAATGTACTTTATTGAAGAGTCAACACTCATAAGTATGATCCAAAACATTTTAGGTGATATGGAAGGGAATGTGTATGTTTTCGATGAAGGTGGGCAAGTCATTGCCTCTACGATTCACGATGACTCAATTAGCGCTCCAAATGTAATTTCCTTGTTAAACAATGCGAATGGAATTGACACCATAGGGATAAACGGTAAAGAGTATTCGACTGTTTCTGTTCAGTCAGGTATGAGTGGCTGGACATTTGTAACGGTTATGGATCCAAGTCAGTTATTTAGTAAGTTATCGAATATGCAGTATATAGTAGCTTTCTTTTTGGTCTCCTTGTTCATTGTAGGTATCATTTTGGCAGTGGTATTTGGGAAGAATCAATACAAACCAATAAGAGCGTTATCTGACATTGCTAAAAAAGGAGAAGACGCCTCTTTCGCATCAGGTTTATATACCAACGAGAATGAGTTAGAAACAATTGGGAGGTCATTTACAACATTATATCAACACCATGAAATATTAAACGAAACGGTTTATTTACATCAACCCTTTGCGAAAGAACAATTTCTCCTTAGATTACTAAAAGGGTCCTTTGAGTATCAACATGAATTGGCCGCTATGATGGATTCGTTAGATATTTCAATCGTAGAAGGAAACCATTTTGTAGCAACCTTGCATTTTGAGGCAGGTTCGTTTTGTGAAGAGAACATTTGTGAAAAAGATCAATTGATTCAGAAGCTACATGAGGTTCATTTGAATGGAACAAGAGTGTATGCAGTGGACCTACTATACTCGGATTCTATTGCAATCTTAGTGAGTACTTCAGCTAGCTCAACCACTGTAATCGATCAACAGATAGCAATCATCCAAACGTACATCAATCAATACTTTGAAAGATTTCCTACTATTTGTGTAGGGCAGTCCTATAGCTCGTTGGAAAAGGTTAATCGCTCATATATTGAAGCACTTGCTACTGCTGAGTACAAGTTTACAAAACCTCTTGGCAGTATTTTATACTTTAAGGATATTGGAGAAACCTCACAGCCACTCATTGGCTACTTTAAGGAAGAGCAGATTAAATTTGTTCAGAGCTTAAAGCAGGGTGATGTAACGGTTGCCCATGAAATGCTTGGAGATATGTTTCAGGTCCTAGAACAGAAAAATCAATCCATTCATGAAATTAAATGCATTTGCTTTGATCTAATTAATACGACTTTAAAAACAGTTTCTGATATTGGATGCCAGGATCAGTTCATTGATTTAAACCAACTCATTGAATTTAAATCAATTGATGATCTCAAAAATCAACTGATGAACATTGTTGAGGATATCTGTGAAGAAGTCGAACGAAAGAAAGATAGTCACAATTCCAAACTAAGAGATGAGCTTCTTTCTTTTATTAGAGAAAACTATACATTGTATGAAATCTCATTAGAATTTGTAGCCAATCGTTTTTATCTATCTGTGTCCTATCTTAGCCGATTTATTAAAGAACAAACGGGTGTTACCTTTACTCAATTCATTCAAGATCTACGAATTCAGCATGTGAAAAATCAATTGACCCAATCAGATCAACCAATTAAAGAAATTGTGGTTCAAGTTGGATATAAGGATGTAGCTAACTTTATACGTAAGTTCAAAAAAATTGAAGGGGTCACTCCGGGGCAATATCGAAAACTCCATAAATAAGTGATTGTTTATCCGAAAAAGAATATGGAGATAAGAAACATATAGTTATAGATCTAACATACTTTTTGAAAGAACAGTCCTACATATTAGGCTTTCACGAAGCTCTCATTGATTAATTAGACTAAGGAGAGACAAACCAACATATTGAAGAACCTCCTTCTCCAATTTAAAATTGTAAGCAGTTACAATATTACGTGAGAGGTGGGTTTAGATATGGAGGAGAAAGTGCCAATTTCAATGTCAAATTTGGTTGATGAATTAAGAGAGCACCTTATTGATGATGAAAAAATGCAAGAATTATTTAGTAGCTGCTTTGTTAACACATACGAAACAACCATACGAAAACAAGAGGATGGGTCCACCTTTGTCATTACTGGTGATATCCCTGCTATGTGGTTAAGGGATTCAAGTGCTCAAGTACGCCCCTATCTACTCTTAGCCGAGCATGATCCTCACATGGCTGAGTTAATCGAAGGATTAATTATGAAGCAGTGTATATACATTAATCATGATCCGTATGCGAACGCATTCAACGAAGAACATAATGGGAATCGGTACCATGATGATCGCACTCTTATGACCCCTTTAATATGGGAAAGAAAATATGAAGTGGACTCCTTATGCTATCCGATTCAATTAGCCTACTTGTTTTGGAAATCCACCGGAAGAACAACACATATTAATAAAGAATTCTTAGAAGCTATTCAAAAGATCTTGTCTGTTTGGAAAACAGAACAACACCATCAAGAAAAATCCCCGTACTTTTTTGAACGTGACAATTGTCCTGCTCAAGATACATTATCTCATCTGGGAAAAGGAACTCCGGTAGCTTACACAGGTATGACCTGGAGCGGATTTCGTCCAAGTGATGATGCGTGTACATATGGCTATTTAATCCCTTCAAATATGTTTGCAGTTGTTGTCTTAAAACAATTGTATGAACTAGCAAAAGACGTCATACAGGATGAACGGTTAGCAATTGAAGCAATGACACTAGCAAATGAAATTGATCAAGGAATTCAAACGCATGGGATCGTACATCATCCTACGTATGGAACGATTTATGCATATGAAGTAGATGGTCTTGGTCATGTAAATTTAATGGATGATGCCAATGTTCCAAGTTTACTGTCTATCCCTTATCTCGGATATTGCGAGTTTGATGATCCGGTTTATCTCAATACAAGAGCATTTATTCTAAGTAAGGAAAACCCTTATTACTATGAAGGAACTGCTGCAAAAGGAATAGGAAGCCCGCATACACCTGATCAATATATCTGGCATATTGCGTTAGCGATACAAGGAATGACAACTACAGATAAAAGGGAGAAGGACTACATTCTCTCGTTATTCAGTTCAACGGATGCAAACGAAGGATTAATGCACGAAGGCTTTGATGTTAATAACCCTGGAAGCTTTACTCGGCCATGGTTTGCTTGGGCAAACTCGATGTTTAGTGAATTTCTTCTATCATATTGTGGATATGCAGTAAAAGGAAGTCCGCTTCAGCGATCACTTAAATCCGAAATAAATGGGGGATCTTTAAATGAAAGCAGGAATTAGCACATACAGCTTGTTAGAGGCAATTGAGTCTGGTGAGATGGATATTCTTGATGTTCTTCAATGGACGGCTGACCACGGAGGCGAACACGTTGAAATCGTCCCGTACGGTTTTACTCTAGTGGACAATGAATCTCTTGCAGCAAAAGTAAGGGAAAAAGCAGAAGATCTAGACCTTCTACTTTCAAGTTATTCAATGCCTGCTGATTTTGTAAAAGATACAGAGGAAGAATTTGAAACAGAAGTAAATCGAGTGAAAAAGCACGTCGATCTTTTGCATTATATGAATATCAGGCATTTAAGACATGATGTAACAGCCTTTACATTACCACCTGAAAAGAGGACCATTACGTATTTTGAGAATAGCCTTCCGCGTATTGTGGAAGGCAGCAAACGGATTGCAGATTATGCGGCCACATTTAATATTACAACTACGATAGAAAATCATGGAATGGCTGTTCAACATAGTGATAGAGTTCAGCGGGTCTTACAAGCGGTGAATAAACCAAACTTTAAAACCACAATAGACATTGGAAACTTTATGTGTGTCGATGAGGACCCCTTAGTTGGGGTGACTAAGAACCTTCCATATGCCTCGCTTGTACATGTGAAGGATTTTTATATAAGACCTAGTTACGAGGATCCTGGTGCAGGTAAATGGTTTAAGACGGCAAATGATAACTATCTAAGAGGAGCTATATTTGGCCAGGGAGACCTCCCTGTTAGAGAGCTGTTAAAGCGAATTAAACAATCTGGATATGATGGCTTTTTAACGCTGGAATTCGAAGGGATGGAAGAATGTCGATTAGGTACTCGCATTGGTTTAGACAACGTTAAAAGATTATGGGAAGAGTTATAACTCTTCTATCACACAAAAAGAGGTGAAATACCTAATGCAAATCGCGATTATGTCTGATGCCGAGGACCTCAAGTCTTTACATGACTATTGGTTACATTATAAAGAAATTCAAGTTGCTAAGACTTTCACTTTCCATGGGGAACTTACTCAAGCTCTAAAGGAATTCATTTCAACTCTTCGGTCAAACCGAATTCAACTCGTTGATTTCTGTACCTTAGATAAGGAAAAAGAGCATGTTATACATGCACTCATTGACGAAGGAGTGAGTGTGTTAACAAGTTATCCTATTGCCAAAACAGAAGCAGCTACTCGTTCTATTCTCCAAAAAGCAACCAGGAATGGTTTGAAAGTGATCAACCGAGATACTGTTCATTTTCTTCCTGAACGTAGGCAAGCTCAATTAGAGGTGTTAAAAGGAGCTTTGGGGCCTCTGGGGGTGCAACGAATTTCCGTTCGACTAAAACCTATTCATTCTGATCCTTATGCCTTTGATAGAGTAGCGATTGGACAGTTTGAATGGATCGCAGAAACGTTTGGCGCAGTAAAGCGGGTCATGACTAAGCAGGTTCGTAAAACGATTACTGATAACCAATCGATCGCATACCATTCAATCTTATTAAGAATGGAGGATGGATCTTTTGTTCATCTGGATCTTTGCTTTATGGACAATAGGGAAGTGTATTCACTTGAACTAACAGGGCAAAAAGGGATGTTGAGTTTTCATAGCGAGAACGCATCATCCATTAAATTATTCCCCACAGGTGTAAATACATCCGAATCAAATGGCTCTCGTGAGAACGGAAACCGAGAGCTAGCATATCTCTTGTTGGCCATAAGCGAACAACAAACCATGACTTATTCGAGTGAATCCATCATACATTCGCTCAGGATACTTGAAGCGACAAAGCAATCTGCAAGATTAGGTCAACCAATTGAAGTGGGGGGCGAATAAATTGAAGATCGGAATAATCAGCTTCGCACATATGCATGCAAATAGTTATGCTTTAGCTCTAAACAACCATAAAGATGCCAAACTCGCTGGAATTTGGGATGCGAATAGTGAGCGAGGTCAAGCGAAAGCCAACGAATTTCAATCCGAATTTTACTCTTCACTAGATGATTTACTTACATCAGATATTGATGCTGTGATTATCTGTTCAGAAAACGTGAATCACCGTGAACATGTGATGAAAGCAGCAAGCTTTAAAAAACACATTCTATGTGAAAAACCGATTGCAACTGAACTGAATCATGCGATCGAGATGATTCAAGCGTGTGAACAGCATCAAGTGATTTTACAAGTTGCTTATCCAGTTCGTTTCTCCGAGCCTATCCAAGAAATGAAAGCGATGATCGATCGTGGAGTAATTGGAGATGTGCTCGCAGTGAATGCGACCAATCATGGGCAAATGCCTGGTGGATGGTTTATTCAAAAGGACCAATCAGGTGGAGGTGCGGCAACGGATCATATTGTTCATCTGATGGATCTTCTTAGATGGACGCTTAAGGACGAGGTGGCATCTGTTTACGCTGAATTCGATCAACGTTTTTATGAGATCGAGGTTGAGGATTGTGGGTTGGTACAGCTAGAGATGGAATCGGGAGTTGTAATTACCATAGACCCAAGCTGGTCAAGACCTAAATCTTTTCCTACATGGGGAGATGTCACCTTAGAAGTCATCGGAACGAATGGAGTTCTGTCTGTAGATGCCTTAAAGCAACACTCTGTTTTATATAATGATGAAACAAATCGAGTCGAGCGGAAGTCCTGGGCAGCCGATATGGATGCATTACTGGTGGATGATTTTATTGCTTGTGTGAAGAATGACAGCGCTCCCTTTATTAGTGGCGAGGATGGGTTAAGAACGTTAGAGGTTGTAAAAGCTGCATATCAATCCGATCAAGAAAAACGATTGATAAAATTAAAGCGAATTGCGTATTAACTTAATAGATAGGAGGTTAAAACATGAAGTTTGGCATGAGTTCCTACAGTTTAGTAGGTGCTATTCAGTCTAATGAACTATCGATTGTTGATGTGATCGAGTGGACAGCTGAACAAGGAGGGGAGCATGTTGAAATTGTTCCGATAGGTTTTAATCTAACGGAGTCTGAACATTTAATTGATGAGATCGTTGCGAAGGCAAAAGTGTGCCAAATTGATCTTTCCAATTATGCGATCGGAGCAGATTTCTTAAAAGGATCAAGACATGCGTTTGAGGAAGAAATAAAACGAGTGAAGGAACAGGTAGACATTGCTAATCGACTTGGCGTGAAGAAGATGAGGCATGACGTGTCCTTTAAGCCACCTATACAAGCAACGATTGAGGAATTTGAAAAAGATCTGCCGACCTCGATTGAGGGCTGCCAGATTATTGCTGACTATGCCTTGGAGTATGGAATAACAACAAGCATCGAAAATCATGGTTTTTATATTCAATCAAGCGACCGGGTGAAACGATTAATTAGTGAAGTGAACCGAGAAAACTTTAAGTTAACAATGGACACAGGGAACTTCCTTTGTGTCGATGAGAGTCCGTATGCCGCTGTGTCAAATACAGTTTATTTGGCCTCGATGATCCATGTAAAAGACTTTTATGTACGCAAGGCATCAGGGTTTAATCCGGGTGAGGGCTGGTTCAAGACAACGAACCACAACTTCCTTAGAGGTGCAATTACAGGGCATGGAGATATTTGCTTAAGAGATGTGTTACAGGTAATTAAGCATTCACGATACGATGATTTCATTTCAATTGAGTTTGAAGGACTAGAGGAATGCAAGAGTGCTGCGGCAATTTCCCTACATAATGTGAAGCGTTTATGGGATGAGTTACCTAATGAAATGGAAGGGGTGCACATAGGATGAGTTTAATTAAGATAGGGATTATTGGGGCAGGCTCGATTTCTGACATGCACTTTGATTCGTACGCAACAAATCCTCAAGTAGAAATCTATGCAGTATGTGACCTTAATCAGTCAAGAGCAGAGGAAAAGGCAATTAAATACGGAGCACAACACGTTACGACTGATTACCGAGAGCTACTAGCATTAGAAGAAATTGATGCGGTGAGCATATGTACATGGAACAACTCTCATGCGGAGATTGCTATTCGTTCATTAAAAGCTGATAAGCATGTGTTGGTTGAAAAGCCATTATGCAAAACAGTAGATGAAGCTGAGGCCATACAAAAAGCTGTGAATGAAAGTAATGGAAAGACACTCCAAGTTGGTTTTGTGCGCCGGTTTGCATCAAATACACAGGTATTAAAGAAATTTATTGATGCTGGAGATTTAGGGGATATTTATTATGCGAAGGCTTCATGCCTAAGAGTCTTAGGCAATCCTGGTGGTTGGTTCGCCGATCAAGAGCGATCTGGAGGCGGTCCATTAATTGATTTAGGTGTTCATGTCATTGACCTTTGTTGGTATCTAATGGGAAAACCTAAGGTACAATCAGTGACTGGTAACACATACAACAAGCTAGGGAACAGGGCCAACATTCAAAACAAATCGTATTATAAAGCCGCAGATTTTGATTCAACCAAAAATAATGTAGAAGATTTAGCGAATACGCTTATTCGCTTTGAAAATGGAGCTTCGTTAATGGTTGACGTTAGTTTTACACTCCACGCAAAAGAAGAGAAGATGGAGGTTCATTTATTTGGTGAGCGAGGCGGAGCTCAGATTGAACCAGCTTTAGAAATCGCTACTGAGAAGCATAATACGATGTTAAATTTGGTCCCTCAAATGGATAGTCGAACCTTTGATTTTGTTAAAGGATTTCAGGATGAGATTAATCATTTTGTAGAATGTGTACAGGGGAAGCGAGAAACCATTAGTCCAGTTGAAGATGGCGTTGAGATCATGAAGATTTTAGCTGCTATTTACGAATCAAGTAAGACAGGTGCAGAGGTTCGATTTTAGTAAAGCCTTTGACATAAGGAGGTAACCTTATGAGTAATATTGATCTAGCCATTCCTTCGCCACAACAGGTAGCTTGGCAAAATTTAGAGCTTGGACTCTTTGTCCACTTTGGTTTGAATACATTTTTAAACCAGGAGTGGGGAGATGGAACTGATTCTCCAAAGGTTTTTAACCCCACTTCTTTACAAGCGTTGCAATGGGTCAAAGTAGCCAAGGATATGGGTTTTAAATACTTTATGCTTACGGCAAAGCATCATGATGGATTTTGTTTATGGCCAACGGAAACAACCAGTTACTCAGTGAAAAGCAGTCCTTGGCAGAACGGGGCAGGCGACGTAGTGAGGGAGTGCGCAGATGCGTGTCAGCAAATTGGAATGCCCTTTGGCCTCTATCTCTCCCCATGGGATCGACATGAGCCCTGCTATAAAGATCAAGAAGCGTATGATACGTTTTATTGTAAGCAACTAACAGAGTTACTCACAAGCTATGGTCCGATTGTTGAAATATGGTTTGATGGGGCCGGTTCTGAAGGACGAGAATACAACTGGAGCCGAATCATTGAAACTGTGAAGAGATATCAGCCTGATGCGATGATTTTTAATATGGGGCAGCCTACAATCAGATGGGCTGGAAATGAAGATGGAATTGCTCCAGACCCTTGCTGGAATTCACGTCAGACGTCAAAAGTAAGTTTGTTCTCTAAAGAAGAATCAACCTGGTTACCAGGAACTCCAGAATGGCTGCCAGCGGAGTGCGATGTACCAATCCGAGGCGATCATTGGTTTTGGCATGAACACGATGAGGAACGATTGAGATCAGTTGATAACTTGCTAGAGATTTATGAGAAGTCTGTTGGTCGGGGTGCAAATCTATTATTAAACGTAGCACCCGATCACAGTGGACTCATTCCTACAGTAGATATTGATCGTCTGAGTGAATGGAGATCTAGAATTAACGAAGCCTATACGAGGCCAGTGGCGTCATGCTTTGGAAATGGTCACGAGCTAACAATGGAGCTAGATGGAGTGAGAAAGATAGATGTCGTCATGCTTAAAGAAGAGATCCGTAAAGGAGAAAGAATTCGATCTTATAAGATTGAAGCTCAGCTTCATGACAAATGGCAAATGGTATCTGAAGGTACAGCCGTAGGACATAAGCGTATTCATAGCTTTCAAGCTATAAAGACTAATAAGCTCCGTTTGACTATTAATCAAGCAGTTGGCAATCCAGAAATAGTCGAATTCTCTGCTTTTATTTCTAAAAAAATATGAATGTACGAATTAACTGAAACTTCCTCATGCTATACTAACAAAAAGGAGGGGTGTCACATGTTCAAAATCCATCAAATGTGAACGCTTTACTGATTTATCTTTTTTGACTCTGCAATTGTTGTAAAGAATCATCCAAAAAAGATAAATGAGGAGAATGTGATTATGGATAAAAAAATGTTAGAAACAAAGGTAGACGCAAAGCAAAAAGAGATTGAATTTTCAGGTACTGTGCTTGTTAAGACAAAAACAGAAACGTGGACAAAGAGCTATGGTTGGTCTAATCGTGCTGAGAAAATTCATAACACAGACCAAACACGGTATGGTATTGCTTCTGGATCAAAACCGATCACAGCTGCAGCCATTAGCTTATTAATGGATCAGGGGAAACTGACCCCAGAAGATCGACTCATTGATCTCTTAGACCACTCGTTCCCACATTTTCATCAAGGCATTACGATTCACCACTTGCTTACTCATACGTCCGGCGTACCTGATTATTTTGATGAAGACGTGATGGATGATTTTGAAGAGCTTTGGGTAAAGCATCCGATGTATCTGATTCGAGAGTTAAGCGATTTTCTGCCATTATTTCAAAATGAGAAGATGAAGTCGGAGCCTGGCGAACAATTTCACTACAATAATGCAGGGTATATTTTGCTTGGACTTGTTGTGGAGGAAGTAAGTGGGGTACCGTTTGATCAATATGTTCAAAAGCATATCTTTGATCGACTTGGTATGAGTGATTCGGGTTACTTTGAACTCGATTCATTACCAGAACGGACGGCTTTAGGGTATATTGAAAAGCCGGATGGGGGTTATCGAACCAATCTCTATAGCTTACCAGCCAAAAGCGCGTCTGATGGTGGTGTCTTTGTGACGGTGGGGGATATGCAGATCTTTTGGGAGGCACTTGTGGGTTATGAGCTATTAAGCGAACAAGCAACCAAGCGCTTTCTGGCTCCTCACGTGGAGGAAGACGATGGATTCTTTTATGGCTATGGTCACTACATGGAGGTAGATCAATCTGTTATTCGCCGCCGTATCATGATGGGGTATGACCCAGGTGTTAACTTCAGGCAAGCGTTCTTCCCACAGTCTGAGGTCAATATCATTGTTTGTTCAAACCTTTCAGGTGGAGCTTACGAAATCATGACAGAAATACAAGAAATGCTAGAGAATCTAAACTAACAAAAAAGATCCAGCTCACTTAAAAAAGTGAGCTGGATCTTTTTTGTTTAATTCGCTGCTATGTTGTTTTCCACATGATCTATACCTGCCGTTGTAATCTCAATACATAGATTATCGCGACCTTGTCTCTCTGTATGAATCAGGCCTTTGTCCTCAAGATACTTATACGCTAGCTCTTCCTCAACCTTTGTATCAGTGACAGTAATCGTCATCGGTTGTCCCGTGTGATTAAAATGGTGCTGATACAGTCCCTCTAATAATGTGTCACGAAGCTTCTTTCTTTCTTTAATGGCTTCCAAATGTGATCTCCTCCTATATGTTCTTATGAATGCCATTCCCCGTGAGATTTTATATCAAACTGAATTTTTAATATTTATCTGGAAATTTGTTTTTCTTATTCATGTGTCACCAATCAATGTCAACTTCATATGGTACATAAGGCTATATAAAGTAGGGGGAACATGTATGGGACATTCCTTCAAATCAGGAGCGTTGTTTTTCATTGTTGTGATTATCTTTATCTTGTTTAGCATTGGTGCAGGTCGATCAGATTCAACTTTAGGAAGTGATGAGATCATATCAACTTAAGTGGAGGGCGGATGAATGGGCAAGGATAGCAACCAATATGACGGTATGTTTTCAAATTATAGTTTGTCTCCACAACAAATCGCTGTTATTACTGGGATTTTATTAGATGCTCTTGTTGTTCAAGCGGTTTTAGTTGATAACAATCAACGAGTTGAGATTGTACTAGAGGGACATTTATCTGATAAAGGGAAAGTGAATTCAGTGGTTAACGATATTTATCATATGAAGTTTGGCGAAATCTTTAATGGCTTTCCAAGAAAATAAGAACGAATAAAACACATTTCCTCAGGGTACCCTAACATGTCCTGAGGTTTTTTACATAATTCAATCTGGATGAGGAATAAGTTGCCGGAATAGGGGTATTACACATATTAACGACGTCGCGTCCTCATACAAACCAGTGAACCCCTTTCATTATGAAACGATGACTAGTATACTAAACGTGGACGAGAAAAATTAATGTTCTTGTCTCTAAAAGGAAGGTCGAAAAATGAATAAACGGTCCATTCAAGCTGAAATGTCTAGTTTTGTAGGTAAATTATTAAGAGACAACTTTGGTAAAGGTCCATCCTCTGTGTACGTATCGATAAAAGAACCTTTTATTACGATGCATTTAAGAGAATTTCTTTCTCCAATGGAACGTGTCTTAATGGCTCAAAACAAAGATGTAAAGGTTGAAGAAATCAGAGATCTATTGATGAATGAACTTCTCCCTGAAATTAAAGCTACGCTCTCTGCTACTCATAATCTTAAAGTCTCAGAGTTGTACTATGATTGGTCATTGCATAATCGCTCCGGAATTATTATTGGAGTGATGGAAAGCACGGATCAAAACGCTGACATGCTGGAGGATTATTCAAACAAAGCGGCTATTCACCGAGAAATTGAACAGGTGAGTAAGCAGGCTGAAAGACTACCAGATGCAGTGAATTCATGCTACCTGAATGATCGAACTTTAATTGTAAAGCGTGAGGGGATTTTGGTCCGTATTGAGAAAGAACTTATTCGTCAAGGCTTTATAGAGCCACTTAAGCTGACGAAACGACATTTAGAGAAGAGTCTTTTGGAAACAGGAGATTTTAACGATATGTTGAATGCTGAAATCATGGACATCTTTGTTGACTGGGATTTCATTGAAGATATAAGTTACATTGTATTTATTTTAAAGCCAACTGAAAATCTAGGTAGTAACGATTCAGACAATTAGTGCTGAACGTAAGCCGAAAGGGAGAATACTCCTTTTCGGTTTTTTTTTATGAAAGAAAGGGGAATATTATCATGAAATATTTAATCGACACAACGCAGAAACTTATCCACAGATCCTCCTTTGTAAGAGATTCATGTGCATTTCACACGACATCACTTGAAAGTAGAGAAAGTACTCATAGTGAATTATATGTTCAGAAATTAATTGACGAAGAACAGTACAAAAAATGCGACCGTTGTTATTCAACTATATATAGAAGAGATTAATAGATAGAAGGGAATTTACATGTTTGGCTTATACGATTTATTCCGCTTAATTGTCGCAGCAGTTGTTATCCTCCCGCTAACCTCAATCATTCGGGAAGCAGGTTACTACCTAGCTGTTACAATCCTTGGTGCAAAGGAAAAGAAATTGATTGTGGGAAGTGGCCCCATTTTATTTTCATTGCCGACGATTGAAGTAAGACGGTATTTCTTTATGTACAGTTGGATTGAGTATGAAGAGCTGAATCCGAAAAATCGGTTTTGGCACGGATTCATCTATGCATCACCGATTTTTGGTCCACTTCTTCTGGGTCTCACCATTAATATGATGTTAGCCAATGGTATCATTGAATCTAACGTGTTCTGGAATACCTTCCTTTTTTATATCTTCTACTACATTTTCTTTGATGTCATACCTGTATACTTGCCAGATGGACAACCAACAAATGGACGGGCTATATTTGATTTAATTTGGCATGGCGAGCGTTCTGATTTCAAAAAGGCAAGATTGGAAAAAGAGAAAGAAGAAAAGCAGAAAAATGAATCAGAAGATGACAACAAAAGAGAAGGATATACCGAAGCTCAGGAGGAAACGATTGAAAATCGTGACCGAGATCAGGAGACGAGAGAGGACCATACAGATCCGTCGCACGAGCATTCGTCTTCCGAGTCGAATAAAGGCTATACAGAACAACAAGAGGAAACAATTGAAAACCGTGATCGAGATCAAAAAGAGCGCTCCGACCATACAGAACCAGAGAAAAAAGACTAGGTATGTTCGCTCCTATATGGTAGACTACTGGTATATTTAACCATGTAGATTGTGGAGGTGAGAGCGTGATCGTTGTTAACGACCATTTAAACATGAGACCTCTAAAGGAAGAAGATATGCTTTCGTTTTGGACGCTTGCCTACAAAGATGAGAAGCCTGAATGGAAGAAATGGGATGCTCCATACTTTGAGCATCAAGCTCTTACTTACGATGATTTCTTAGCAAAGCTAAGTACTCAATATGTTGATCAGGATGATGTATACGGAATTTTTGCGAATGGTCGTTTAGTTGGTACGGTTTCTTATTACTGGGAGCATAAACCTTCAAATTGGCTTGAGGCAGGAATTATTATCTATGATTCTTCTCAATGGAATAAGCAGTACGGAACACCATGTTTGAAAGCATGGGTTACTCATTTGTTTGAGACTTTGCCGTTAGTAAGAGTTGGTTTTACGACTTGGTCAGGGAACAAGCGCATGATGAGGCTTGGTGAGAAGCTGGGTATGACACTTGAAGCAAGACTACGAAAATGTCGTTTCTATCAAGGTGAGTACTATGACTCCGTTCGTTACGGCGTCTTAAGGGAAGAATGGTTTTATTAAAAAAGAATCGCCAACCTTTGTGCGATTCTTTTTTGTATAGATAGAGGAGGAATTTGAGGATGGGTTTAGAGATGAGAAAGAGCTGTGAACGCTGTAACAAAGCACTCAAAGACCATTTATTTGCTTACATTTGTGTGCATGAATGTACGTATTGCAAGGAGTGCACTAGCGAATTAAAAAATATTTGTCCTAATTGTAGCGGGGAACTTGTGCGCAGGCCAAGACCACCGGTGAAACAGCACGTTTGATTGGTGGCACGAGGAGCAGTATGACATTTGTCATACTGCTCTTATGATAAGTACTACTTACGATTTTTTCCGAAAGCGCTTATAGTTACGTTATAGATAAGTGACGAAGGAGACTGATATATGACTCACACTGACCACATTCAAAAAACCAAAAAGTTAACTCAACAAGTTCTTCAATATGCTAAAGGTGAAAATAAAAGTAGTATTATACAATTAATGAATACATTTATCCCATTTATTGCTCTTTGGGTAGGCGCATATTTTTTAATGGATGTTTCTTATTTTCTGTCGCTTCCTCTTATTGTTGTAGCGGCTGGATTTCTCATCCGAATCTTTATTATTTTTCATGATTGTTGTCATGGATCGTTCTTTAAAAATAAACAAGTGAATCACATTCTCGGAACAGTAACCGGTGTCTTAACGTTGTTTCCATATTTACAGTGGAAACGGGATCATTCGATTCATCACGCAACAAGCAGTAACTTAGACAAACGTGGAACTGGTGACATCTGGGTGATGACGATTAGTGAGTATCAGGAAGCTTCTAAAAAGGAAAAGTTGATGTATCGACTGTATCGTAACCCGGTGGTTATGTTTGGTCTTGGACCTATCTATTTATTCCTAATTAAGAATCGATTTAATCGAAAAGAAGCACCACGTAAAGAGCGGATTAACACGTATGTGATAAATCTATGTATTGTGCTTTTGGCCACGGGTACATGTTTACTTGTAGGCTGGCAGGCGTTTCTCTTAATCCAACTTCCAATCTTTTTTATCTCTGGGATGCTAGGGATTTGGCTTTTCTACGTACAACATACATTTGAAGATACGTATTTTGAAGAAGACGAAAATTGGGATTACGTAAAAGCGGCTGTGGAAGGAAGCTCGTACTACAAGCTACCTCCATTATTGCAGTGGTTAACTGGGAATATTGGCTATCACCATGTGCATCACCTGAGCCCACGAATTCCTAATTATAAGTTAGCAGAAGCTCATAACAAAACGGAGCAGTTGAGTAATATTCCAACAATCACGTTACGAACAAGTCTCACTTCTTTAAAATTCAGACTTTGGGATACTGAAGCAAGACGATTTGTTGGGTATAATGTATTAAAACAGGTTTCTCCTAATACGGTGAACCGTTCTCTAACATGATAGGATGATCGATATGCTAGAAAAAATGCAGAAGTTTAATCTTCATACCTATAGTGGAATATCGCCTTATATCTGGGCGGTATTCTTTGTTCTTCCCTTCTATTTTATTTTTCAATTTTCATTTGAAGTAGATATCATTTCAAGTGTCATCTTAGTGGTTAGTTTTTTCATTTTTTATCGAATTGCCTTTCTTTCTAAAGGATGGCTTGTCTATCTATGGATCTTTCTTTTAATGGGTATCTCCACTTCAACGATCCTTTTGTTCGGGTACACATTTTTTGCCTTTTTTGTTGCTTACTTTATTGGTAATATAAGGGACAAGCGATCGTTTTACCTGTTATACTTCATTCATTTAGTTACAACATCATTTGCGATTAACTATGGAATTATTAATGAACCGAGCTTGTTTTTACCACAGCTGGCGTTTGTTATTATCGCCTGGATTAGTGTGATTCTTCTGCCGTTCAGTACTCATAATAAGAACGAACGAGATGTACTGGAGCATAAGCTTGAGAATGCGAACGAACAATTATCCGAGTTAATAAAGGTGAAGGAACGTCAACGAATTGCAAGAGACCTGCATGATACACTTGGGCAAAGTCTTTCGATGATTGGACTTAAAAGTGAGCTAGCACGAAAGTTGATTTACAAAGATCCTGAACAAGCTGCGATCGAAATCAAAGAAGTTCAACAAACGGCAAGAGCTTCTTTAAATGAAGTAAGAAAATTAGTGTCATCGATGAAAGGCCTCAGATTAAGAGATGAACGAATGTTATCAGCGCAAATGCTAAAAGCCGCACATATTGAATGGAGCTGGCATGAGGAAGACACGGATCTAGTATCGAATATACAATTGATTACCGAGAATATACTAGCCATGTGTTTAAAGGAAGCCGTTACGAATGTCGTAAAGCATAGTAATGCAACAAGCTGCGAAGCGTTTATTCAGTCGGATCAAGGTCAACTTCTTCTAATCGTAAGGGATAATGGAACATTTAAAAAGACGGAGAATGATTTTGAGAAGGGGAATGGGCTTGCAGGGATGAGAGAGCGCTTGGAATTTGTAGATGGTAGCCTTGAGATTAACTCTGAGGATGGGACAGAGCTTCGCATTCAAGTGCCATATGACATTAAAATAATCTACAAGGATGGGAATTCATGATAACAATTTATATAGCCGAAGACCAACAGCTGTTGCTTGGAGCACTTGAAGCATTGCTTAACCTTGAGGATGATATGAAGATTGTTGGAAAGGGAAAGACAGGACAGGAAGCTGTTGACTTTGTGGCTAAGCATCAACCTGATGTGTGCATTATGGATATCGAAATGCCTATAAAGACAGGGCTTGATGCAGCGGAAGAGTTGAAGCTACTTGAGTTTGATACGAAGGTTGTTATTCTTACGACGTTTGCGCGTTCTGGGTATTTTCAACGGGCTCTGCAAGCCGGAGTCAGTGCCTATTTGCTAAAAGACAGCTCCAGCGATGAGCTTGCTCATGCTATTCGACAAGTTGTAATAGGAAAACGTGTCTATGCACCTGAATTGATGGATGATGTCTTTCGTGAGACAAATCCATTAACAGAACGCGAGAAAGAAGTTCTTTCTTTAATTGCAGAAGGAAAAAGCACAAAAGAAATATCAACCGAACTTGACCTTAAACTTGGAACGGTCAGAAATTACGTTTCTGTGATCTTAGAAAAGTTAGATGTGAAAAATCGCATCGAGGCTGTAACTCATTCAAAAGAAAAGGGCTGGTTTAATTAGTTACCAATCAATTACTCACCACGTGCAGCAGCATCAGCAATCACTGTAACACGCGGGTGTCGCTTTAAGATGGATGCAGGAAAATCTTGCGTTTCCTTCCCATGTAATAGGTGGTGCAGGGCATCCCTCTTGCTCTGACCTGAGATTAACAACAGAATTTCCTTGCTTCTCATGATACTAGCAATTCCCATGGTGATGGCGTGGGTTGGTACCTCAGAGATCTTGTTGAAAAATCGCGCATTTGCGACACGTGTAGTCTCTTCAAGCTTAACGATATGAGTGTTCGATTGAAAAGGTGTTCCCGGTTCGTTAAAGCCAATATGTCCATTATTTCCAATTCCAAGAATTTGTAGATCAATGCCTCCCTGTTTATACAGTGCATCTTCATAAGCCGCGCTCGCAGTTTCAGGTTCGTGGGTGTTACTCTTTGGTAAAAAAATTCGCTCATCACCTATATCAATATGGCTGAAAAGGTGTTCTCTCATATAGGAGTGATAGCTCTGCGGGTGGTCATACGAGAGACCAATGTATTCATCTAAATTAAATGATGTGACCTGTTGATAAGACGTGTAATTTTTTTTGTGATCTTCTACTAACTGCTTGTACAAACCAATGGGTGTTCCACCTGTAGCAAAGCCAATGTTCATTGCAGGATTCTGTTTTAAATGCCAAATCACAAACTCTGCAGCTTTTACACTCATATCCCCGTAATCCCGTGCCTTAATGATTTGCATCAGTTTCCTCCTCCGTCTCGTACATACGCACATTTTCCCTGGCAATAGGTCATAGCCACTTCACATGTAGAATCTAAAATAACGAGATCCGCATCTTTTCCAACGGAAATACTGCCTTTTCGATCATAGACGTTAACCTGCTTTGCAGGGTTTACGGAAGCCATTAGGACAGCCTCATGTAGGGTACATCCTGAAAAATTCATCATATTCTTAAGAGCTTGATTAAGTGTGACTACACTTCCTGCTAACGTTCCATCACTTAACAAGGCTTCTCCTTCTTTCACATTGACAGATTGACCTCCTAAATCATACAAGCCATCCGGCAATCCCTTTGCTCTCATCGCATCTGTTATCAGTAGTAACCCCTCTGGCCCTTTCTGTTTAAAAGCTAACTTAACAATTTCACGGCGAACATGAATGCCATCCACAATTAATTCTGCTAGGAGTGAATCATGTAAGAATGCTGCTCCAACTACACCAGGCTCTCGGTGGTGAATGCCACTCATCTGATTAAACAAATGAGTCACCTGAGTGGACCCTTTCTCTATTGCTTTGTTTACCTCAAGATATGTAGCGTTTGAATGGCCAATTGACGCGATGATGTCCTGAGAGTGAAGGTATTCTACTAAATCTAATCCCCCATCCATTTCAGGAGCTAATGTAACGATTTTAATAGACTCTCTAGATAAAGAATGCCACCTTTTAAACACATCTATACTTGGTGGAACAATATATTCAACTGGCTGAGCCCCAGCTTTATCAGAGTTAATAAAGGGTCCTTCTAAGTGAATCCCAAGAATCTCGGCTTGTCCTGAATGCTGTTGCTTGTGGATAAATTCCCCTGCATGGATTAAGGCATTTTCAATGGATGAAGAACTTTGAGTCATCGTTGTAGCAAGGAAACTAGTTGTTCCTTCTTTTGGAAGATTCGTTGTGAGGGTTTGCAGAGACTCATGTGTTGCATCCATCGCATCAGCTCCATGTGCCCCGTGTATGTGGATGTCAATAAAACCAGGTACCGCTTTGTACTCAGGTGGGATTTCAATCACTTCATAATCAGAAGAAATTGAATTCAACTCATTAATTGAGCCTACTGCTGCAATATGTTGATTCTCTATAAGTATGTAACCGGACTGAATGAATTGATGTTCAGTATAGACTTCCATTCCTTTCAGAATTATTGGTTTTTGAGTGTGTTGCATCATACACGTCTCCTTCGTTTTCCGTTATCTAAAAATAAAAAAGGATTAATTAGAGGAAACCATTTTATTTGTTTCAAGCTTTTAGTATGGTTTAGAGATATACCTATTAAACATAACATAGTTATATTTTGTGAGTGAGGTACAAGTTAAAAAAGGAGGTACATAACGATGATGAATTATCTTCAAAGAATAGGGCGTTCTTTAATGTTACCGGTAGCCGTCCTTCCAGCTGCCGCAATCTTAATGGGAATTGGGTATTGGATTGATCCATCAGGGTGGGGCTCGGAGAATGTGATCGCAGCATTTTTAATAATAGCTGGGGAATCGATTATTGAGCATATACCCATTTTGTTTGCAGTAGGTGTTGCATTAGGTATGTCGAAACAAAAAGACGGGGCCGCTGCACTCAGTGGACTAGTCGCCTTCCTTGTGATTACAACTTTACTTTCAGCTGAATCCATCTCGTTAATTCAAGGAATTGAAGAGTCAGAAGTGAATATGGCTTTTAGTAATATTGAAAATGTATTCATTGGTATTATATCAGGATTAATTGCATCTGTTATGTTTAATCGATTTAGCCATGTTCAGCTTCCAAGTGCACTTGCATTCTTTAGTGGGAAACGATTGGTTCCAATTCTAACTTCGGCGGTTATGATTCTTGCATCCGTATTCTTTTATATTGCATGGCCAACAGTCTATAACGGACTCGTTACGTTTGGTGAGTCAATCAGTACGTTAGGAGCAGTAGGCGCAGGGATTTATGGGTTTGTAAACAGACTACTCATTCCAATCGGATTACATCATGCGTTAAATAGTGTCTTCTGGTTTGATCTCGGTATCAATGATATAGGTAACTTCTGGTCAGGTACGGGAGTGAAGGGAGTCACTGGTATGTACCAAGCAGGTTTTTTTCCAATCATGATGTTTGGGATTCCTGCCGCAGGTCTTGCGATGTATCATACTGCTAAGACAAACAAGAAGAAAGTCGTCGCTTCACTTATGCTAGCTGGTGGATTTGCAGCCTTTTTAACAGGAGTCACAGAGCCAGTTGAATTTGCCTTTATGTTTGTTGCCCCATTGTTATACATTGTGCATGCACTCTTAACAGGGCTATCTTTTGCCATTGCAGCATCCTTTGAATGGACAGCGGGATTTGGTTTTAGTGCTGGTTTAATTGATTTTGTCTTAAGCTCACGTTTACCGATGGCTAACCAACCGTATATGTTACTACTTCAGGGGCTTTTCTTCTTTATGTTATACTACTTTATTTTTAAATTCTTAATTTTAAAGTTTGATATTAAAACGCCTGGTAGAGAAGATGAAGAAGTAGAAGAGGTGACAGATACACAAAAATCTTCCACTGATCGAAATGTTTCATTTACCGAAATGGCTACTAAGATTTACAAGGAGTTAGGTGGACAGGAGAATGTAACCTCCATTGATAATTGTGTCACTCGATTAAGATTAGAAGTAGTGAATCCCTCAAACATTGACTCCTCAAAACTAAAAGCAATTCATGGAGTATCAGGATTCATTGTTACAGGAAAAACCAGCGTACAAGTTGTTGTAGGAACGCAGGTTCAATTCGTCGCTGATGAAATGAAAAGAATCAGTAAGGAATAAGGTAAGGTTGATAAAGAAGAGCCTGGGACATAACTAAAGATCAATACGACAATGGCGAATGATTCTACGATCGAATCATTCGCCATTCGTAATTTCCGGATTTTTTGGTAAGGCGAGCGGAAGGGATTCTCCTGTAGCGGATAGATTGCTATGTTCGTGTTTTCATAGGCGAATTGATGTTTTGTCCCAGTCTCTTTAATGACATCGTTTGAGATGAGGGAAGTTCTAATAGTACAATAGAAAAATAGAAACGGAATAGGAGTGGAGAATGATGAAGAAACTGACGATCGCAAGCATTCCTGGAGACGGGGTCGGAAAAGAAGTTGTGCCTGAAGCCGAAAGAGTTTTGAAAGCGGTATCTGAATTGCATGGTGGAATTGAATTTCAATTTTCTTCCTTTCCTTGGAGCTGTGAATATTATCTGGAACACGGAACAATGATGCCAGAGGATGGGTTAGAGCAGTTAAAGGACTTTGACTCTATTTTTCTAGGAGCGGTAGGAAATCAGAATCTTGTTCCAGATCATGTGTCTCTATGGGGGCTTCTTATTAATATACGCCGTGAGTTTGAACAGGTTATTAATGTCAGACCTGCTAAGGTACTCAAGGGAGTGACGTCCCCACTAGTTAACCCTAAAGAGTTTGATCTGCTTGTCGTTAGAGAAAATAGTGAGGGTGAATATAGCTCGATTGGTGGAAGGATCCATCAAGGAGAAGACGAGATTGCCATTCAAAATGCAGTATTCTCCAGGCGTGGCACCGAACGAGCAATGCGTTATGCCTTTGATCTAGCTAAATCAAGGCGGAGACATGTGACCAGCGCGACAAAATCAAACGGAATTGTTTATTCCATGCCCTTTTGGGACGAGGTGTTTCAGGAGGTTAGTAAGGAATACCCTTCGATTCAAGCAGATTCACAGCATATTGATGCGCTAGCTGCGTTCTTTGTCACTCGACCGGAAACGTTTGATGTAATCGTCGCTTCTAACTTATTTGGAGATATCCTAACAGATATTGGTGCAGCCATTATGGGTAGTATTGGTGTTGCACCCGCAGCCAACATTAATTTAAACGGTAAATATCCATCGATGTTTGAGCCTGTTCATGGTTCTGCTCCAGACATCATTGGTAAAGGGATTGCCAATCCAATTGGTCAAATCTGGACAGCTAAAATGCTACTTGACCATCACGGAGAAACCGAGCTTGGTGAACACTTACTTCAATCAATTGAAGAGGTAACTAGTCAGGGGATCGTTACGCCAGACATTGGCGGAGGTCATTCAACAACAGAAGTGACAAATGAGATTATTAAGACGTTGCAAAAGAAAACCATCTGATGACTTCAGAAAAAAGTAGAACCCTTTATACAGCTGTAAGGCTCTATCTGGGGTTTCTTTCTTTATCTATCTATTTCTTTTCACAATCTTTGAAAAAAGAAAATGACTTAACGGTTGAAAGTTAAAACCAACTATTGAATACTAATAGAATAAATAGATTTGTGTAGAAAAAGGGGAGAATTCTGTGAAACAGTTAAAACGTATTGCTGTATTTTGTGGATCAAGCACTGGTACAGACCCAATTTATATGGAAGAGGCAAGTAAGGTAGGAGCGTTATTAGCGGAGAGAGGAATTGCTCTTGTCTACGGAGGAGCTCAAGTAGGCTGCATGGGCGCCGTTGCGAACGCATGCTTAGCAGCAGGTGGAGAAGTGATTGGTGTGATTCCGGAGAAGCTAATGAATGTTGAACTTGCTCATAGTGGATTAACAGAGCAGCATGTTGTGAAAACGATGCACGAACGAAAAGCGATGATGGCTGATTTGTCTGATGCCTTTATTGCGTTGCCTGGAGGGGCAGGGACGTTAGAAGAGTGGTTTGAAGTCTTTACGTGGTCGCAACTAGGCTATCACCACAAGCCATGTAGCTTCTTAAATGTAAATAACTTTTATCAGCCGTTGCTAGACATGATGAATCATACAGTTGAGCAAGGATTTATGAGACCTGCATATCAAGACTTAATCATCTCCGAGACCAATGCAACGGACCTGTTACAAAGGTTGGAAAGCTTTCAACCACTTGAAATCTCTAAGTGGGGAAACTAATGAGTCAATCGTTTGATAGGAAAAGGACCCCATTGTCATTGAAGATCCGAAAGAGCTATGGCAGGAAAAGGGTCAAGCAGAAAAGAATCACTTGTTTGAGCTTCTAGGTCCCTATCATTTAAGAAAAATTGAACATATCGGAAGTACGGCTGTACCTGGATTAGCAGCAAAGCCGGTGATTGATTTGATGGCAAAACTGAAGGACTTTAGCAAGATGGGTCCTATTACTGACCTTTTGCAGAAGGACAGCTGGGTTCATATTCCCACGCCAGAGGGTGAAGAGGAATGGCGAAAGTACTTTATTAAAATACATAACAATAAACGCGTGGCTCATCTTCATATCGTGGATGAAGGTTCAAAAAAATGGGACGAGCATCTCTGTTTTCGTGATGCCCTTCGTAACTCTACTGCACTGGTAGGGGAATATGCAGCACTAAAAATAAAGTTAGCTAAGCAATATTCTCATGACCGAGAGCTGTATACTAAAAACAAATCAGACTTTATTCAATCCGTCATAAAACAGCGCAACACAAATTGAATGAGACAAAGGGGGAGCCTAAAATGAAGAAAGCAAGCATCTACGAACGTCTTCAACTCACACATCCCATCATCCAAGCTCCTATGGCAGGTGGAATTTCAACGCCAGAGTTAACTGCAGCCGTTTCCAATCATGGAGGCCTTGGAATGATCGCTGCGGGATATCTTTCACCTACAGCCCTTCGTAAACAAATCAAAGCAGTCAAAAAGAAAACTAACCAATACTTTGGGGTTAATCTCTTTGTACCAACTGATTATCAGGTGGAGGATTGCGCCTTACATACGTCTAAGACATTATTACATTCCATTCATCAGAGTCTGGAGATTGAACAAGGGGAGGTGCCTCTCCCTAGTTCAGAAGAAGATCACCGTACCTACCAAGCTTTAATTGATGTCATGATTGAAGAAAACATTCCAGTCTGTTCTTTTACGTTTGGCATTCCCTCCCACTCGATTATTGAGCGCTTAAAGCGGCACAACATTGTAGTGATTGGAACAGCGACTACAGTTAAAGAAGCCATTGAAATTGAACGAGCGGGACTAGACATGGTGATTCTACAAGGAAGTGAAGCCGGAGGACACAGAGGAACATTCTTACATACAGAGGAAGAGGGAATGATTGGCTTAATGGCTCTAATCCCTCAAGCTATTCGTCTCATTCACATTCCGATTATTGCAGCTGGCGGAATTATGGATGGTCGTGCACTGATGGCCGCTAGGTGCTTAGGAGCGGATGCCGTTCAAATGGGAACGGCCTTTCTAACCTGCACGGAAAGTGGAGCCTCAGATATCCATAAAAAAGCCGTTACAAAGGCAACGGATAGCCAAACCATCTTAACAAGCGTTTTTTCAGGGAAAAAAGCGAGGGGCATCAACAATACGTTTATTCGAGTGATGCAAAAACATGAAGAAGACCTACCCGCATTCCCTATACAACACACGCTCACTCAAAGCATTCGGCAGGAATCTGTGAAGCGAAAGAACCGTGAATACATGTCCCTTTGGTCTGGTCAAAGTCCAATGCTTGCAAGCGTGCAGACAGCAGGAGAGTTGATTGAGCGTGTGATGGAGGAAGCTGAAGAGGTTTGGAATGGTGTCTAGTTCATGGGCATGAGGAGTAGAGGGATAGTGAACATTTTCCCTATTCTAGTCATAGACATTTAATCCGTCAAGCAACCGAATCGACTCTTATTTTGATCCATTTGGAAACGTTTCTGTTAAGGTAAGGCTTTATGTTGAGGTTGCCAGGGAATAGGCTAAACAAACGTTGGATCAGAAAGCAGATGAGTTGAAAACCTGTATCCTTCAATTCTCGGGTTGGACGTTGGAGGAATAGCTGCGAGTTGAAGGCTACTGGAAAGAATATGCCTTAGTTATGCGATAAACCTTAGTGAGGTGAGTGCTAACATGAATGTTAAAGAGGCAAGGCGAGTGGCATTTGAATGGGTTTCGCAGTTTTCTTCTAGACACCTGACGTTTCACAGTGCGTACCTCGCAGGCTCCATTACAGAGTTAAAAGAGTTGGATGAGTTAACACAAAGCTCTGATGTGGATGTATTCATTGTGGTAAACAGCAATGATGTCCCATTAAAACCTGGAAAAATTCGTGCGAGTGGAGTTTGTTTGGATATTACGTATTTACCTTGGTCGGTTGTTCGGAAGACAGATAATGTTCAGCGCTCGTATCATCTAGCAAACAGCTTAAAAAAGAATACGATTTTGCTGGATCCAACAGGAGAATTACAACAGGTTCAATCGATAGTGGAAAGCCAGTTTTATCAAAGAAAATGGGTCGAAGCAAGATGTGAAGACGCACGTTCTCGAATTACAAACAATCTCGACACTCTGCCAGCCCATTCAACCTGGGCCGAACAGGTGACAGGTTGGCTTTTTGCAGCCGGAGTAATGACACATGTGTTGCTAGTTGCTGACGTACGGAATCCAACCGTCCGTTTGCGTTATCTTAGAGTAAAAGAAATGCTACACCACTATGGATTAGATCATATCTATATAGACCTACTAAATTTTTTAGGTTGCCAACACCTCACCCCTACGATTATAACCTCACATTTGGAACAACTTGAAGAAACATTTGATGTAGCTGCCTCAGTAGCCAAAACACCGCTTTTTTTCAGCACAGATCTCACACAAGAAGCAAAAGCGATCTCGATACAAGGAAGCCGAGATCTCATTGCAGCTGGACACCATCATGAGGCAATCTTTTGGATGGTTGCAACCTACGCAAGATGTCACCAAATCTTTACTCTCGATGCACCTCACCTTTTATCCATGAAGGGATTTAATAAGCTACTACTTGATCTCGGTATTAGAAGCCCTACGGATTTAAACCAACGAGCAAATAAAGTGAGAGAGTATTTACCGGAGCTAAAAAAACAAGCCCAGTACATTATGTCAATAAACTCACGAATAGAAGAGGGAGTGATCGAATGAAAACCATTTTATTTGATTTTGACGGAACACTTGCCGATACATTGCCCGTTTGTTTTAAAGCTTTTCAAGACGTGTTTCGTTCATTTGATGAAGTAGAGCTGACAGACGAAGACATTGTTATGATGTTTGGTCCATCTGAAACGGGAATCATACGAAATCAGCTGAAGCACCCTGATGTAGAAGCAGCGATTGAACGTTATTATGCGAGTTATTCCGAGCACCATAACAAGCTAGTTGAAAAGAACGGAGACATTCGTGCATTGTTGGAGAAGTTGAAGACCGCTGGATATCAACTCGGAATCATAACAGGCAAGGCGCAACGTAGTTTGGACCTTTCCCTTCAAGCACTGGATATGCGTTCTTATTTCGATGTATTGATTTCAGGGGATGACGTGAATAAGCCAAAACCAGACCCAGAAGGCATTGAACTGGCTCTTCATCAGTTAGGTGCACAAAAGGAATCCGCGATCTACCTTGGCGACAGTGATGCCGATCTGTTAGCTGGACAACGTGCGTACGTTCAAACAGGTGAAGTGCACTGGCTGCCAGGATATCAACCGCTACTTACGGTGCAGGGAGATCAGGTATTTTTAAATACTGCTGAACTACTTGAGTATTTGAATGTGAGCACTGAGGTGAGCGGTAAGTGAAACGGTAATTCAATGTGAACATCTATTCAGTGCAAATTTTAATGACAGGAGTTCGCTGATGGGATATGGCGATACAAGGACGAGAATGATTCAACAACTAAACATGAACAACCCAAACATAACGAAAAGAGTCTGGGCCATTCAAATGAGATCATACCAGGTAGAAGCAAGCCTAATTGGTGTGCGCTCGTTTCCTCCACTCCAAGAAACGGCTGATGACTATAAGTTAGACTCGGGTCTCTTCTTTGGATGCCATGAAAAAGAGGAATTACAAGCTGTTATATCTATTCAGACTAAACATACCAGGCTTCTTATAACAAGACTTATGGTTGATCCTGAACATTTTAGAAAAGGAATTGGTACTTCATTAATAAATTATGTGAGTACTCTTTACAAAGATTGCACTCAACTAGAAGTTTCAACAGCGACATTAAACACACCGGCTGTTCAAGCTTATCTAAAGAATGGTTTTGTATTAACAGAAGAACACGTAACACCAGAGGGAATTAGTATCGTCACATTTGTAAAAAATATTTATTTCGGAAAAAACAATTGACTCTCACGTTACGTGATAGCTTAAGGTTGGTTTTGAGGGAGGTGAGTTCGTTGCTAAAGATTAAAGAGGTAGCTAGTCTTGTGGGAATTAGTGTGCGCACACTACATCACTACGATGAGATCGGTTTGCTTTGTCCGGATGAGGTGACCGATTCAGGCTATCGTTTATACTCTGAACGCAATCTCGATAACTTACAGCAGATTCTCTTTTACAGGGAACTAGATGTCCCTCTTAAAAAAATCAAAGAAATCATGAGCCGTTCTTCGTTTGATCAGGTAGAAGCCTTACAAACTCATCGCTCAATGCTGAGTGAAAAGAGAAATCAACTTGACCAGATGATCGTTACAATCGATAAGACGCTCAGATTTAAGAAGGGTGAGATTCAAATGTCGAATCAAGAAAAATTTGCAGGATTTGATTTTACAGGATGGAATAAACACGAACAAGAAGCAAGAGATCGTTGGGGTGACGATGTTGTTGATAAAGCGGCAGCAAATGTTGCTGGAAATGAAAAAGAGATGGGCGAGGAAATGAACCAGATTTATCGCGAGCTTGCGTCGATCCGTCATCTAGATCCCTCAAGTCAAGAAGCACAAGAGATTATTGGAAAATGGTTCACGTTCCTAAATAAGATTGGAACCTATTCAGTTGAAGCTTTTGCAGGACTCGGAGAGATGTACGTCGCTGATGAACGTTTTACAGAAAACATTAATCAGTTTGGAGAGGGACTTGCCAGATTTATGCGTGATGCAATGAGTGAGTATGCCAGACAGCATCAATAAGAACATACAGAAGAGGGCGAGACAAAACTAGAAATTAATGAAAAGATGGCGAATGATTCTACGGTTGAATCATTCGCCATTCGTATCTTTAACAAAACGAGCGGAAGGAGAACCTGAGACTCCTGCGGTATAATACGTGGTGAAGACACTGTAGCGGTGCCTTTTTCGCGGAAAGCGAGGGATTCTCCTGTAGCGGATAATGTGCTATGTTCGTGTTTTGCTATTCACATTAATGTTATGTCCCGCGCTCTTTTTTAGATTGATACATTATCGACTTGTGTACCCGGCGTCCGCATGGATGGTTGTACCTGTGATATAAGAAGACTGGTCAGACGCAAGCCATAATGATGCTTGTGCAACCTCACGAGGTGTACCAAAACGGTTAAGCAAGCTTAACTGTGGAGCATACTCTTCCTCTGTATGGCCAAATTGATCAAGTGCAGCACGCAGCATTGGAGTATCAATGGCTCCAGGTGCTACTTGGTTCACTCGAATGTTTTTATCTCCATTTTCAAGTGCAGCTGTTTTAGTCAGGCCATTCACACCATGTTTAGCAGCTACATAGGTTGCGTTATTTGGTTGTGGGCGGTATCCGCTTACAGACGAAATATTAACGATCGAGCCGCCTTCACCTTGTTTAATCATTTGTTGAAGTTCATATTTCATACAAAGAGCTGTACCTTTAAGGTCAACGTTCATCAACTTGTCCCAGTATTCTTCGTCAAAATCAGAAATCGGACGATCATCAGGAGTAATCGCAGCGTTATTTACTGCAACATCTAGGCGACCAAATTCGTTTACTGTTGCTTCAACAAGTTGTTTCACTTGTTCAGATTTTGATACATCAACTTTATGGAAAAAAGCTGTTCCGCCACTTTCGTTAATTGCAGCTGTAACTTCTTTCCCTTTTTCTTCGTTAAAGTCTGCTACTACAACTTTTGCTCCAGCTTCTGCAAATAACTGAGCTGTTGCTTGTCCCATACCCATTGCAGCTCCTGTGATAATAGCTACTTTACCTTCTAATACTGGAAATGTTTCCATGATGTCACGCACCCTTCAGCTAAGATGTAATACGTACATATTCATTATAATATTTGAACTTATAAGTAAAAAGTAATACGACTTATGTAGGGACTGATGCGTTATCTTTCTAATCTTAGCTTACTCGTTGACCAGAGGCTCTCTTGAATATGCGGTAACTTTCTTTCTTAATCTCAATTGGATCTAGATCATCTAGTTGTGTATTCGTTAAAACATCGATTAAGCCATATTGTAGTAAACGATTTGGAACTGAAATTTGTACAGGAGAATGTTTACGATTAATGACATAGACAAGCATGTTATCGCTTTTGTGTGTTGAATAGATCAATACATCAGCGTCTCCTGAATCATAAAATTGAACCGAATCAACTGAACCCATTGGTTGTAGCTCTTTACGCCATGATATCAATGTTCTCATAAAGGAGAACAATTCAAGATCTTGTTTGTCTTCCTCCCAGATCATACATTCTCGGCAACCGGGATCATTGCCCCCTGACATTCCAATCTCGTCCCCGTAGTAAATGCAGGGGGAACCTGGCATGGAGAAGAGCATGAGGTATTGAAGCATCACATGTTGTTTGTTGTTTTTGCTTTCTGTTAACACACGAGCTGTATCATGGGATCCAAGCAAATTAAATTGAACATGATTAACAGTTTGTGGATAGCTGAATAAATGCCTAGTCACTGATTCTTTAAAGGAACTCGTTGAGTGATCTTTTAAAATGAATCCTTGAATCGCATCTGTTAATGGATAGTTCATCACAGCATCAAATTGATCTCCTTGTAGCCAAGGAGAGGCTTGATGCCAGATTTCACCTAGTATATAGACATCAGGCTTTATGGCTTTAACTGTCTGCCTAAATTCTTTCCAGAACGAGTGGTCTACTTCATTTGCCACATCTAATCGCCAGCCATCAATGTCAAAGTGTTGAGTCCAATAACGTGCCACTTGAAGTAGGTATTCTTTTACTTCTGAATTCGCAGTGTTGAGTTTTGGCATGGTCCCTTCAAAGGCAAAGGCTTCGTAGTTTGGCTGTTCACCTGAAGGACGTAATGGAAAGCTATGTGGGTGAAACCAGTCCTTGTATGGAGATTGCTCACCGTTTTTCAGGACATCTTGGAAGGGGCCAAAATGATACCCACTATGATTAAACACCGCATCAAGCATGATGCGAATGCCCCGCTTGTGGCAAGCTTTGATCAGTGTTTTTAGCATTTGCTTATCGCCAAACTGTGGATCAATCTCCATATAATCGATCGTATCGTACTTATGATTTGAGAACGCTTTAAAAATAGGGGTGAAATAAATGCCTGTGATCCCGAGAGAACTTAAGTGATCCAAATGGTCATGTACTCCTTTTAAATCACCACCAAAGTAAGAGTTTACTTTTGGTTTTTCACTTCCCCATGCCAGCGTATTCTCAGGATTAATGGAAGGATTACTGTTCGCAAAGCGTTCTGGGAAGATCTGATACCAAACCGTGTTACTCACCCAATCTGGAGGAGAGAACTGTTCATCCCTGTGTAGGTAGGGAAGGCAAAAGAAAGGTGCTACATGTTCAGGGATCTCTTGAGTAAAACCTCGTTCAGTATAAACTATCGATTGGTCAGTGGATTGAAGCAAGAATCCGTAGCGCAAACGAGAATGTGGTAACTGTATGGTGGCAGTCCAATAATCATGCACTCCATCGCTGCCTGCCTTTGACATAGAGCTTCGTGTAAATTGCCATTTACCTTCAGTCCATAGATATGGATCACCATGTAGCAGTGTAATCTGCTGGACATCATCTGCAGCTGTTTTTATACGGATGGTGACAGACTTATCAGATGAGGAATAAACATCAGCATGTGATTGATGATGAATGATAGAAGATCGGTTCATAAACAACACCTCCCGAATTAGATAGCTAAAGTGTAGAGGATGACTCATAAGGTGTCAACGAAAAATGCAAGCGTTTTCTTAAAAGCTATTGCTAAATGTCTCACTTCAAATTATACTATTTTTGGAGTGGAACATTTTATTTTTATCTTTTTGTGCAAACGTTTGCGTAAATGAACTTAGATTTAACTATAGGCTAGAGGGGGAAGGGACATGACAAAAAGAAAGATAGTTGTATGGCCTGTTGTGGTTGGGCTTTCTTTTACTTTAATGGCTTGTGGACCAGATCGAAGTGGTGTGTTGGAGCAGTTGCAGCCAGAGCCAGCGACGGAGGAGAACAAACCTGATTCATTAAGGGTTTGGGTGCACGACACGGAAACATACTTACAAGCATACAAAGTGATTGCTGAACAATTTACTGAGGAAACAGGAATTGAAGTACAGCTTGTCCCGTTTGGGTTATTCGATCAATTGGAAGCGATGTCACTTGACGCTCCTTCTGGCAGAGGACCTGACCTGTTTTTTCAACCGCATGACATGACGGGTAACGCGTACCTGCAAGGAGTGGCTGCCGAAATTGAATTAACGGACAAACAAAAGGAAGGTTATATTGATGGATCGTTAGAAGCATTGAGTTATAACGGGGTGCAAGTAGGCATTCCAGCATCTGTTGAAACTTACGCCCTGATGTACAACACAGAATTAATTCCCGAAGCGCCAGAAACCATTGAAGAGCTTGAACAAATCGGTGAGGAATTAACGGATCAAGCAACCGATCATTATGGATTTCTCCTAGAAGCGCAGAATGCCTTTTTTGCCTATCCATTCTTGGCAGCCTACGGAGGATATTTCTTCGGCGAAGATCAAGGAGTATACGATGTAGATGATATCGGGATAGGCAATCAAGGAACGGTTCAAGGGACAGAATTAATTCGCTCGTGGTATGACAAAGGTTATCTTCCTTCTAATTTGAACGGGGACATTATGAATGGATTGTTCTTACAAGGAAATGTGGGGGCTGTTGTTTCTGGTCCCTGGAGTATAAACGAGTATCGTAATGCACTCGGAGATCATTTACGCACAGCTCCACTGCCAAAGATCAATGGGGAGCGACTTGAATCATTCGCCGGAGTTAAGGGATGGATGGTGAACGAGTACAGCGAGCATATCAACTGGGCAAAAGAGCTTGCATTATATATGACAAGTAAGGAAAGCTCAGAAATTTTCTTTAACTATGCAAAAGAAATTCCTGCGCGTAGCGACATTGATCTTGAAGATGAGGTCTATGATGCTTTTATTGAACAGCTAGAATATGCAACATTCATGCCAAACGTACCAGCTGTTTCTGCTGTCTGGGAACCACTCGGGGATGCATTAATCTTCATTAGTAACGGAGACGATGCCCAGGAAGTGCTTGTGGAGACGCAAGATATGATTGAAGACGAAATTGAGATCATGGGAGGTGGTGAGGAGTGAAGCCAGTTCGCAATTCACCTCATGTAGAGAATTCAAGCTCCATCCGAACAGCAGGGTTACTGTCGGTTATACCGGGCTTAGGGCAGCTTTATAACAAGCAGCGAGTAAAGGGAATCTGTTTCTTTGTTCTTGCCGCAGCTTTTGGTATTGTCTTCTATGACATTCTTAACATTGGTTTTTGGGGACTTGCAACACTTGGAACCTTGCCAGGGGTTGATGACTCTAGAACATTAATCGGACAAGGAATCGTAGCTGTATTTCTGACCTTGTTTGCAGCTCTTTTTTACATATTAAACATACGAGATGCACGCAAAATTGCTAGAAGCAGACTGCAGGGGCATGAGCCATTAACTATTAGAGATGGGTTCAGGCACTCATGGGATAAAAGCTTTCCATATGTCCTCATTACACCAGGGCTAATCCTGTTATTTATTGCGGTTATCTTTCCATTATTATTTATGATCGTTCTGGCGTTCACGAATTACAACTTGTTTAATGCGCCACCTAGGAATGTACTGGATTGGGTAGGATTTCAAAATTTTATGGATCTGGCAACGATCCCAATTTGGCGAAATACATTTTTCTCTGTGCTTTCCTGGACTATTGTTTGGACAGCCATAGCAACAACATCACAAATCGTACTTGCCATGCTTCTAGCCGTCATGGTGAATGATAAACGAGTTAAGTTTAAACGATTGATCCGAACAGTATTAATCTTGCCTTGGGCTGTTCCAAGCTTTGTTACGATCTTGATCTTTGCAGCGTTATTTAACGATGGATTTGGAGCCATTAACCGTGACCTTCTGGAGCCATTATTTAATACAACCATTCCGTGGATGACAGATCCCTTCTGGGCGAAAATCGCGTTGATTTTAATTCAGACGTGGCTCGGGTTCCCATTTGTGTTTGCTTTATTTACAGGTGTTTTGCAAAGCGTATCTGATGACTGGTACGAAGCAGCGGACATGGATGGAGCCAGTCGTATCCAAAAGTTTCGATTCATTACCTTGCCACATGTTTTGTTTGCAACTGCTCCACTCTTAATTATGCAGTACGCGGGGAACTTTAATAACTTCAATATTATCTATTTATTTAATGAGGGTGGACCACCAGTTCGAGGGCAAAACGCAGGTGGAACAGATATCCTCATTTCCTGGGTATACAGTCTGGCCTTTGAAAACTCTCAGTACAGTATGGCGGCTGCCATTTCCATTATTATCGGGTTAATCGTTGCTGTGTTTGCTGTTTTTCAATTCCGTAAAAGTAGATCGTTTAAGGAAGGGGAGTAATGAGTATGAATCAAAAAACAAGATCGCGGATAGAAGTAGGGTTTATCTATCTGTTCATCGCTTTTATGTTTGTTGTCATTGGTTATCCATTGCTGTGGACAATCGGACTTTCTTTAAATGAAGGAACAAACCTATACAGCTCTAGCATTATCCCAGAAAACTGGTCTCTTGAGCATTACAAATGGCTTTTCTTTGATGAACAAAGCAACTACGTTCAATGGTATAAGAATTCACTCATTGTTGCATTTGCTACATCGATCTCAGCAACAATCATTGTGTGCTTAACATCATACGCCTTTTCAAGATATAAGTTTGTAGGGAGAAAAAATGGGTTGTACTTCTTTTTAGTACTACAAATCTTCCCGGTTATTATGGCGATGGTCGCAATCTATGTTTTATTAAATACAATTGGATTGCTTGATTCATTGTTTGGATTAGTATTGATCTATGTCGGCGGGGCCATTCCAATGAACGCATTTCTAGTAAAAGGATACTTTGACACGATTCCAAAAGAATTAGATGAATCCGCCAAGCTTGATGGGGCGGGTCACTTTCGAATCTTCTTCACCATCATGCTGCCATTAGCAAAACCAATCCTTGCTGTTGTGGCATTGTTTAACTTTATGTCACCACTAATGGACTTTATCCTTCCACGGATTGTGTTACGAAGTCCGGAGAATTATACACTGGCGCTTGGTTTGTTTAACTTTGTTAGTGATCAGTTCGCCAATAACTTTACACGATTTGCTGCAGGTACGGTTTTGATTGCGATTCCGATTTCGATTGTCTTTTTATTCTTGCAACGATACTTAATTTCAGGCCTTTCATCTGGAGCAACGAAGGGTTAATATGCTTAGAAAATGAGGTTAATAGAGATGAAAAACCAATGGTGGAAAGAAGCGGTATGCTATCAAATTTACCCAAGAAGCTTTTATGATTCAAATGGAGATGGGATTGGGGATTTGCAGGGAGTCATTCAGAAGCTAGATTATTTAAAATGGATGGGGATCGATGTAATCTGGATGAGTCCCATGTATGATTCACCGAATGATGACAATGGATATGATATTCGCGACTATAAGGCTATTATGACAGAGTTTGGAACAATGGCTGATTTTGATCAATTGCTAGAAGAAGTGCATAAGCGCGACATGAAAATGATTATTGATCTGGTGATTAATCATACTTCAGATGAGCATGAATGGTTTGTTGAATCTAGATCTTCTAGTACAAGTGAAAAACGAGATTGGTATATATGGAGAGATGCCAAAGAAGATGGGTCCGAACCAAACAATTGGGCATCGATCTTTAATGGGTCAGCTTGGGAGTGGGACAAAGAAACAGAGCAATACTATCTCCATATCTTTTCGAAGAAACAGCCGGACCTAAACTGGGAGAACCCAGACGTTCGTCATCAGCTATACGAAACGATGAACTGGTGGCTTGATAAAGGGATTGATGGTTTTCGGGTAGATGCCATAAGTCATATTAAAAAAGTTGATGGACTGCCAGATGTGACAAGCGATCGTGACGAGGAGGGACCATTTGTAGAATCATTTGATGGTCATATGAATCGTCCGGGAATTCAAAACTTCTTGCATGAAATGAAGCAACACACACTTGATCAGTATGATGTGATGACGGTCGGAGAAGCAAATGGCGTAAGTATGGAAGAGCCTGATGACGTTCGTGCCTGGGTTGGGGAAGAAGATGGAGTGTTTAATATGGTTTTTCAATTTGAACACCTTGGCCTTTGGAGTAAAGATTCAAAGCAAACACTTGATGTACCAGCCCTGAAGGAAGCTCTTTCTAAATGGCAATATGGTCTTGAAGAAGTTGGGTGGAATGCTCTCTTCATCGAAAATCACGATCAGCCACGTTCTGTTTCATCCTGGGGAAATGATACAAACTATTGGAACGTATGTGCAAAAGCATTAGGTACACTTTATTTCTTTATGAAAGGCACGCCTTTTATCTATCAAGGACAGGAGTTAGGCATGACCAATGTCCAATTCCCTTCTATTGATGATTATGATGATGTGTCGATGCGGAATTATTATAAGCAAGAGCGGGGGAAGGGCAAGTCTCACGAAGAAGTGATGCAGGTTGTCTGGAACCAAGGAAGGGATAATTCACGTACCCCGATGCAGTGGACAAATGAATTACATGGGGGATTCAGTACCGGCAAACAAACATGGATGAAGGTGAACCCAAATTACAGTCAGATTAATGTGAAGGCACAGGAGGAAGATGACACCTCCATTCTCACTTACTACCGTCAAATGATAAAACTTAGAAAGAGGCATCAAACATTTATCGACGGAGTCTACGAATTACGAAACGCCAGGGATGAACATATTTTTATGTATAAACGAATAGGTGAAGATGCTACCTTTACAGTCGTCGTTAATCTTTCAGAGAAAACCAAAGTACTCGAGCCGCTTTCATTAGGAACGTGTGTGTTGAGTAACTATGAAACGGAAGCAAGTCATCAACTCCAACCATATGAAGCAAGAGTTTATCAATCACTCTAGACAAATGGAGATCTCATTGTCATTATGAAAGAGTGTATGTAAATATATGCCTGCTTATAAAGGATGGAAACACGATGACAATCACTATAAAAGACGTTGCCAAACGGGCGAACGTGGCTCCTTCTACTGTTTCAAGAGTCATTGCAAACAATCCAAACATTAGTATGAAGACTAAGGAAAAAGTAAGAAGTGTGATGGAGGAGCTTGGTTATTATCCAAACGTAAACGCTAGAAATTTAGTTAATAACCGAACGAACGTAATCGGAGTGATTATGCCGAGTGCTAGCTATGCACCATTCCAAAATCCTTTCTTTCCCGAAGTCTTACGGGGCATTACGGCTGAAGCAAACGAAAAAAGATATGGTCTATATCTGTCTACAAGTCAAACGGAGGAAGCTATACTGGATGAAGTGAAGGATATGGTACATAGTCGTCGTGTAGACGGACTAATCTTGTTATATTCAACAATGAATGATCCGGTCATTCATTTTCTTCTGGAAAAGTCTTTTCCGTTTGTGATTGTCGGACAACCGGCAGAGCAGCTTAGGGGATTAGTATCCTTCGTAAACAATGATAATGTTCAAGCAGCAAAGATGATGACAGAGTATTTGTTACTCCTAAAGCATAAACGAATTGCTTTTATTGGTGGTAGAAGTGATGCATTTGTAACGATTGACCGGAAAAACGGTTACTGTGACGCGTTAGAAGCAGCAGGAATTGAACTTGATGAATCATTAATGGTGTACCATGATGAGATCTTTGAGGGTGGAGAGAAGGCCGTTATTGAATTGATGTCGAGAAAAATACCGCCATCGGCCATGATTGTGACAGACGATTTAATGGCGTTAGGTGTCCTTCGGATGTTATTCAGTATGAATATTTCTGTACCAGATGACATGTCGGTCGTTAGCTTTAATAACGTACTCATGTCAAAGCTCTCTACTCCACCACTTACAACGTTAGACATTCGTATATTTGAATTAGGGTATAAGGCGGCTCAAATGGTTCGTCAAAGGATTCTTGATCCCGAGACGCCGCCAAAAGGGTTGATTGTGGATCACCACTTAATTCGAAGAGCAACAAGTAAAACATACGTAGAATACTAATGTAAAAGCCTGAGAAGGAGAAACAAATTCTCAGGCTTTTTGTGATGAGTGGTCGTCCGCTGACTTCTCCATGTGATACAATGGGTAAAACTGTCATAAAGGAGTGACCACAATGATTGAGAATTTACCTTACCTATTTTTAATCCTTGGTGGGACCTATTTAATTGTATTCATTCTAAACGGCATCTTAGATACATTGTTTGGACTAGAACCAAGTATAAAAAAGTGGGCGTTATCTTCGGGGCTTATCACACTACTCATTTTGATTGCGATGCCACTGTTTGGCGGGTTGTTTGTGTAAGGCTACCAATAGTGCTTCATTAATTCATGAGACCATGTCGGTTGTTTGACGCAGCCTTTTGGCAGAAACTCGTTCATAACGGGCTTTAGATCGAGGACTGGTGTGCCATCAATACAATCTAAGTTCTCGACAAAAAGTGTGAGCCCCTCTCGTTTAATGATACGAGCAGTGGTAAGTCCTAATCGATTTGGTCTGTTTTTACCTCGCTGCGCAAAAATTCCGGTTAAGGGATAGGCTTCATTATTTCGTGGATGCCTCGCCCCTGTAATAATCTTCTCTTCTTCCACTTCATGGAAATGAAAGATCACTTCTACATGAGAGAATGATTCAATCTCAAATAAAGATTCTTCTGAAAATGAATGATTAATCACAATCTTTGATTGAACGGTTCCCCAATGATCATCTTTTACTTCGCTTCTTTCGCTTGCCACTACGCCGATTGGCTCGATTTTGATCATCTTATCACTCCTCCTAAAAATATACAGATATAAGTATACTTATCATTGTACATAATACTCCTAAAAGTTTCTTTGAAAAAAATAAAAAAAATGCTTTATTTCTTTGATTAAGAGGCGTATGATCAGCTTTAGAAATAAAAGATGAGCGCAGAATATTTCGATTGAAATAACGGGGGAACCAATGAGTTGTAAACTCTGGGGTTAATTGTTCACTTGCCTTTGTGTAAGGAATAACGGGCACTCTCAAGTCCGAATCCGTCAGCTAACCTCGTATGCGTATTTGAGAGAGAACGATCTATGCTGAAGCCAAAAGCTCCTAGATGATACTCTCTTTTCTTGGAGTTTTTTTGTGCTGTTAAATGACCTTAGGAGGGTATATAGAAATGAACATGGAAGAAAAAATTATGGTATGCCATATTTCAGAAAATCAAAATGGAGATCCTCTTGTTCAAAGAGGGGTACAACTTTCGCAAATGTTTGATTCTCCTTTATATATATTGTATTTAAGTGGACGTTCCGAAGACGAAGATCGGTGTAAAGATCAATTATCACGATTAGGCTGTCAGGATTTAGTCGATGATGAACGTATGAACTCTATTTTTCAAACGTATAAGGGACAGGATAAGCTACCGCAAATTATTCTAGATCAGGCTCGTGAGAACAAAATTACGCAGCTTGTGATTAGTGAATGCAGTAAATCAAGATGGGAGCTTCTGAAAAAAGGAGATTTCATTAATCGTCTAGTGAGTAAGATGGGTGATATTGATTTGCATATCGTTCCTGCAGACAGATAATGAATAAGGAATGTGTAGGAGGAGAGCTTCATGAAAAAACAATTTATCGTAATCGGTCTAGGTCGTTTTGGCAGTAGTCTAACTAAAACATTAGTCGAAGCAGGGCACGAAGTTTTGGCCGTAGATAAAAATATTGATTTGGTTCAGAGTATGTCATCCATCGCTACACATTCCATTCAGGCGGATTCAACAGATGAAGAGGTGTTAAAAGAGCTCGGGGCAGGAAACTTTAATCATGCGATCGTAGCGATTGGAGAGAACTTGCAATCAAGTATTCTAACAACACTTCTTTTGAAAGAAATGAACATCCCGAAGGTTACAGTTAAAGCAAAGAACATCATGTATGGAAAGGTTTTAACGAAAATTGGTGCGGATCAGGTTGTCTATCCAGAAAGAGATATGGGTATTCGCTTAGGAAGGCAGTTAAGCTCAAATAATTTAATTGATTACATTGAACTATCTGCTGATTACAACTTAGTGGAGCTTAATGCACCAGCTGCAATGAACGGCTATACCATTCAGCAGCTTGATGTTCGTGCAAAATATGGCGTGAACATTATGGCAATTAAATCAGCAGATGGGATTAATATCTCGCCACTAGCAGTAGATAAAATCCGAACAGGGGACACACTCCTTCTGATTGGATCAAATGAAGATATTAATGCATTGGAACGTAAATATGAATGATATAGAGAATCAAAAGCATGTATTAAAAATAAATCTGTCTCAGATGACAAATAAGATAAGCCCACCTCAATTTGTGATGCTTGTCTTTCTTTCTTTAATATTAATTGGAACATTTTTGTTAGCTTTGCCTGCTTCTTCTCAGAGTGGATTATCTATTGGTTTGGTTGATGCATTATTTACTGCAACCTCTGCTGTCTGTGTAAATGGCTTGGTGGTCTTGGATACCGGGTCGGTGTTTTCTACATTTGGACAAGTTGTGATAATGGTTCTAATCCAAATTGGTGGACTTGGCTTTATGACTATGGGAGTGATCATAGCCATTCTGCTCGGGAAACGAATTGGACTAAGGCAACGACTAATCATCCAACAGACCACACAATCGAAGTCCTCATCTGGCCTTGTAAAGCTATGCCTATACATAGTATGTATTGCTTTTGCTTTTGAATTAGTAGCTGTAACGGTCTTAACCTTACGATGGATGGGTGATATGGGCTTTTCGGACGCATTATACCATGCGATCTTTCACTCCATTTCAGCTTTTAACAATGCTGGGTTTGCCCTTTGGACAGATAGTCTTTCTGAATTTGTGAACGATCCCATTGTTAACCTAACCATTATGTGGTTATTTGTGAGTGGTGGGTTAGGTTATATTGTGATTGTAGAATTGATACGAAAACGAAAGTGGAAAATTCTCTCCTTACACACAAAAATTGTGTTAGTTAGTTCAGGATGCTTACTAATTGTAGGGTTTGTTCTTCTCTTCGTTCTTGAAACTTTAAACCCATCTACATTCGGTCAACTCACTTTCTTTGAACGAATCTGGTCTGGTTTCTTCCAGAGTGCCACGGCAAGAAGTGCTGGCTTTAACACGATTGATATCAGTTCCATGCTATCAGCGTCTCAGCTTGTGTTGATCATCCTAATGTTTATCGGTGCTTCTTCAGGAGGGACTGGAGGCGGAATTAAAACGACAACGTTTTTTGTGTTAATCCTAGCTACTATAAATACATTCCGAGGTGGTGGGCAAATACACGCATTTGAACGCAAAATTTCCATTGATATCATTATGCGTGCACTTGCTGTGGTTATGAGCTCCATCTTATGCGTGCTTATTGTCGCCTTGCTCCTGACTGTAACAGAGGGAATCTATGAAGAGCATTTTATGGAGGTTCTGTTTGAAGCGACATCAGCATTCAGTACGGCTGGTCTTTCCATGGGACTTACAAGTGAACTGACGGATCCCGGAAAAGCGATTGTAACAGTCACTATGTTTATCGGACGCCTAGGGCCTCTGACGCTTGCATATGCGTTAGCGGAGAAAAAGCGTAAGTCTAAGCTTGGATACCCGGAGGATCATGTTTTAATTGGATAAGAAAAAAGATGGCGAATTCCTTTTTAGGAGCTCGTCATCTTTTTTGTATGTTAAGCAAATAACTCTTCTGTTAAATCTGCATTCACTCCGATTCCTGCCTTATGTCCTGATGCGGCAGAGACTATAAGCTGAGAATAGGCAGGGCTGATCGCATCTCCGGCTGCATAGATGTTTTTTATAGATGTGCGTCCAAAATCATCAATAACTAATGCACCATGCTCGGTTAGCTCAAAATCCATCATTTCTCGAAGTGGATTAAAAAGAAACGTAGGCGCTACAAATCCACCAGAACGAGCAATCGTGGTTCCATCCTCAAACGTCACGCTTGAAAGCCGCCCGTTTTCTCCTGAGAGCTGAACAATTTTTTTGGGAGTTATTATGATACCCTTTGCTTCGAGCTTTTGTCTTACTTCAGGCTCTATTTCAAAACTGGATCCATTTGTCGCTAATACTAGATCCTTTGACCAATTGTAGAGGACCTTCGCCATATGGCTGGCATGCTCTGTATCATTAATAATAATCAGAGGCTGATCTCTTAATTCCCACCCATCACAATAAGGACAATTAAATACGCTTTTTCCGTAGAAGTGGTGTATTCCTTCTATAGAAGGGAGAGACTCTTTAAAACCGACGGCAAGAATTATTTTTTTCACATCATAGCTTTTCGCATCAGATGTTGTAATAGTGAAGAAAGAATCATCTTTAGCGGGGGTGATGCTTAAAACCTTCTGATCGACCACTGTAACTGATGGGTATGCCGTTACATCCTCGCGTCCGAGTTTTCTAAGCTCGGAGGGAGTTGTACCGTCCCTTGTGAGGAATCCATGAGATTCATGTGTCACTTGATTACGATTCGTTGCATCATCAAATAAGAGAACGTCTCTTCGGGATCTTCCTAGTATGAGAGCCGAGCCTAGGCCAGCTGGACCACCTCCAATGATCGCACAATCAACAATTTTACCTGGTTGCATCTTGTCGCCTTCCTTCGTGTATATTATAGATACTGTATGTCTATAATAAGAGAGAGTGGTGAAAAAAGCAAATACAGAGAGACTGTTTATTGACGCTTACGAATAAGAATTGAGATAATACCATTAACTACTTTAAGATGCTGGGTGATGAATTGAATTATTCAAAGGGAACAAATTATGCTTTACACACGATGTTGTATTTGGCTTCGCAGGACGATAATCCGATCATTGGAGTTCAAGAATTAGCAGATCATCAAGAGGTATCTTCCTCTTATCTTTCAAAGATTCTAACAAAGTTAACCAAGCAGGGGCTAATTGAATCTCATTCAGGTGCTCAGGGTGGTTACCGTCTAAGCCGAGATAAATATACGATTTCTTTTCTGGAGATTATCCAAGCAATTGAAGGCAATGCTCCCTTATTTAAAGGCTGTGAAAGTAATAAGCCTGGATGCATAATAGAAGACGTGATGATGAAGTCCGAGAAAAAGATGGACGAATATTTACAGTCCCAGATGATCGGAGAAATTGCCGAGAAAGCAATAAACGCCCAGAAATAAAAATAGTTTTCTCTTTTTTGAAAAACCGTATCTTATTGAACGGTTTTTTCGTTTATATAAGTGAAGTCAAAGATAGGGAGGTAGACATGCGATCAATTCAAGGTACTCCGGTTAATGAGAACTTTGAAAAATTGGTTTCACAGCATCTGAAGTCATTAGAGACATACTGTCACTATATTGCCTATACAAAATGGGATGCCGAGGATCTTATGCAAGAAACATTAGAAAAGTTGTATCGTTATTCGAGGACTAAACAAGTGCCTGTTTCTAAAGCTTACTTACACAAGATCGCTTCTAACACATGGACCGATCGCTTGCGCAAAAAGAAAATAGAAGAAGTGCTGACAGAGCATAAGGACGAGATTTCAGATGATGCCAATTCGACTACTGGCATAGCTGATGAGGCCATTAAACAATTGCTAGAATCCTGCACACCAAAGCAACGGACAGTTTTTTTACTGGTTGAGGCGTTAGACCTCTCTTTAAAAGAAGCGGCTGGTGTTCTAACGATGTCTGAGGGGTCCATCAAATCATGCTTACACAGAGCACGGAAAAGAGTTCAAGCTGACTTCATTAGAGAGTATGAGATAGATGAGGAGACTGTTTCGGTGTATCGAACGATTTTAGTAAATGGAGATCTAAATAAATTAATTCAACTTTTCCGTGATCAACCTGCAGACAATAAGCAAAGACAAAATCCGAAGATGGCCTTCATTCCAACTTCAAGTTGTCATCGAATGGCAGCTTAAACGAAAGGGGATTAACCATGACGAATGTAGTTCCGTACGTTGTTGAAAAAACAAGCCAAGGGGAAAGAACCTACGACATTTATTCGCGGTTACTTAAAGACCGGGTTGTCTTTCTCGGTTCAGAAGTGAATGACCCAATTGCAAACAGTATTGTTGCTCAGTTATTATTTCTTGCTGCAGAAGATCCTGAGAAAGACATTTCCCTCTACATTAATAGTCCTGGAGGCTCGACCTCAGCTGGAATGGCCATACTTGATACAATGAACTTAATTAAACCTAACGTGCAAACAATCTGTTTAGGTATGGCTGCATCGATGGGTGCAATTCTCTTAACTGCTGGTGCCAAAGGAAAGCGAATGGCACTGCCGAATAGTGAAATCATGATTCACCAACCCTTGGGAGGTGCTCAGGGCCAAGCAACAGATATTGAAATCAGCGCTCGCCGTATTATAAAGCTACGAGAAAAGCTAGAAGAATTTATGGCGAGTCATACGGGTCAAGCGAAAGAAAAGGTATCTAAAGATATGGATCGTGATTATTTTATGACTTCAGAAGAAGCACTCGATTACGGTCTTATAGATAAAATCATATCGTCTCAATAAGCGAAGAGTGCACCTTTATACGTGCGCTCTTTTTTACGTTAAAAAACTAAAACCTATTTGACACATAGGAATGATAAAGTTAGGATAAAGTAGTAGATTAATATGGGAAAGTACATAGTAATTTCAACTAATAATAAGATGATTGTAGATTATCTTTTTTGTGAGGTGGAAATCGTTGCAACTTCATATTCAGAATAGTCCTTTTTCTCAAGAGCAAGTTGACTTATTGAATCAATTATTACCCACGTTAACATCAGAACAAAAGATTTGGATTAGTGGCTTTTTAGCAGCTAGCCAAGCCACGGCCAGTGCGAGCGAGCCTTTGACGCAGCAACCGATCCAACAAGCAGATGTAGCTCCAGTATCAAAAGAGATTACGATCCTCTACGGATCGCAAACAGGAAACGGGCAGAACTTATCCGAAGAGTTTGGATTAAAGCTAGAAAGCAAGGGATTTAAAGTTACTGTTTCTTCGATGAGTGAGTATAAGCCAAAAGAGTTGAAGAATCTATCAAACTTATTATTGGTTGCAAGTACTCATGGTGAAGGGGACCCACCGGATAATGCGTTATCCTTTATTGAATTCCTTAATGGAAGAAAAGCTCCCAACCTAGAAAATTTGCATTATTCTGTTCTTGCATTAGGAGATACCTCTTATGAGTTCTTCTGCAAAACAGGAAAGGATATTGATCAGCGTTTAGAAGAGCTTGGTGGAACAAGACTTTATCCTCGAGTAGATTGTGACGTAGATTTTACGGATGATGCAGAGGAATGGTTTGAAGGGGTACTTAGAGGAATAAGCGATCTTACGGAATCGAACACTGAAGCGAATGTGGCTCCAGGTGATGCTCAAACACAAAGTATTGAGCAAACATCTTATTCAAGAACGAATCCGTTTCACGCAGAGGTTTTAGAAAATCTCAACCTTAATGGGCGTGGATCAAGTAAAGAAACAAGGCATATTGAACTCTCATTAGAGGGATCGGGTTTAACGTACGAGCCGGGTGATAGTCTTGGTATTTTTCCGTTGAATGACGATTCCATTGTTGATGAACTAATACGGGTAACTGGATACAATTCAGAACTATCCATTCAAATTAATAAACAAGGTGACCTTCTTTCATTAAGAGAGGCACTTATCAGCCATTATGAAATTACGGTTCTTTCAAAGCCTTTATTAGAAAAGTTCATTCCTTTTGTAGTTAATGAAGAACTAAAGAGTTTACTCGACCCTGCGAATGCGGATGAGTTAAGAGCGTATTTATCAGGTAGGGATCTGATTGACCTGGTAAATGATTATGGTCCAATTCAAGCGGATGAGATTGAATTCACTTCCATCTTACGAAAGATACCTCCTCGCCTTTATTCAATCGCGAGCAGTTATGAGGCTAGTCCTGATGAAGTTCACCTAACGATAGGCGCTCTTCGGTATGAATCACATGGCAGAGATCGAGCTGGCGTGTGCTCAGTACAATGTGCTGAACGCCTAGAACCTGGTGATACTGTCCCAGTTTTCATTCAACGTAACCAAAACTTTAAGCTCCCTGCTGATGAGCAAACACCGGTTATTATGGTTGGTCCCGGTACAGGGGTTGCGCCATTCCGTTCATTCATTCAAGAGCGTGAAGAACGTGGTGTGTCAGGGAAGTCATGGTTGTTTTTTGGAGAGCAGCATTTTATGACTGATTTTCTTTATCAAACCGACTGGCTTAAATGGATAGAAGAGGGCGTATTAACAAAGCTGGATGTCGCTTTCTCAAGAGATCAAGAACAAAAGGTATATGTTCAACACAAAATGCTGGAACACAAGAAAGAGCTTTTTGAATGGTTGGAAGCAGGTGCTGTGGTTTATATATGCGGAGATGAAGCGCATATGGCTCACGACGTGCATGCTACACTTTTATCCATTTTGCAGACTGAAGGTGGATTAACCTCTGACCAAGCAGAATCGTATCTTGGAGACATGCAACAACAGAAACGTTACCAGAGAGATGTCTATTAAGAGGGTGGAAGGAGAATATCATGGTTAAGGTAGATAAGATTCATGCACAAGAAGGCCCACCAAGTGATGTAGAACAGATCAAAGAAGAAAGCCAGTATTTGCGTGGTTCGCTTGCTGAAACATTGGAGAGTCCGCTCTCAGCAGGGATTCCTGATTGGGATAACCGTTTAATGAAGTTTCACGGGAGTTACCTTCAGGATGACCGGGACCTAAGAAACGAACGTCGTAAGCAAAAACTAGAGCCAGCGTATCAATTCATGGTTCGAGTAAGAGCTCCTGGTGGTGTGGCAACGCCTGATCAGTGGTTAACGATGGACCGTTTAGCTAAAGAGTATGGGAATGGGACGTTAAAGCTAACGACGCGGCAGGCGTTTCAAATGCACGGCATCCTAAAATGGAATATGAAAAAGAGTATTAAAGAGATAAATGATTCATTAATGGATACGCTAGCTGCATGTGGCGATGTGAACCGGAATGTGATGAGTAATCCAAACCCATATCAATCTGAAATCCACGGGGAAGTATATGATTGGGCACGTAAGTTAAGTGATTATCTCTCTCCTCGTACAAGAGCGTACCATGAAATTTGGTTAGATGAAGAGAAGGTAGTAGATAGCTCTGCTGATGAAGAACAAGAGCCTATGTATGGGAAGTATTATCTGCCAAGAAAATTTAAGATCGGTATCGCGATTCCACCTTCAAATGATGTAGATGTTTATTCACAAGATTTAGGCTTTATCGCGATTGTAGAAGATGGTCATTTACAAGGCTTTAACGTTGCAGTAGGTGGCGGAATGGGTATGACTCACGGAGATACAAATACATATCCTCAATTGTCACGTATCATTGGTTTCTGTACACCAGACCAGCTTCTTGATGTAGCAGAAAAAATCATTACAATTCAAAGGGATTATGGGAACAGATCCATTCGAAAATATGCACGGTTTAAGTATACGATTGATTCAAGAGGTCTAGATTGGGTAAAACAAGAGTTGAATGATCGTTTAGGCTGGGAGCTTGAGACGGAACGTTCATTTCACTTTGAGCATAACGGCGATCGCTATGGCTGGGTAAAAGGTACAAACAATAAGTGGCATCTTACATTATTCATTCAGAACGGCCGCATTGTAGATACTGACGATTACCCACTTATGACTGGTCTGCGAGAGATTGCAGCTATTCACACGGGAGATTTCCGAATAAGTCCAAATCAGAACTTAGTGATTAGTAATGTAACAAGTCACAAAAAACGTAAAATAAACGAGTTAGTTGAAAAGTATGGTTTAACAGATGGCAAAGAATATTCTGCCCTGCGGAGAAATTCAATGTCTTGCGTTGCTCTGCCAACCTGTGGAATGGCCATGGCGGAATCTGAAAGGTATCTACCAGAACTGATAACAAAGATTGATGTTTTATTAGAAGAATCCGGCCTAAGAGATGAAGAAATCGTGATAAGGATGGCAGGCTGTCCTAATGGGTGCTCTCGTGCAGCACTCGGCGAAATCGGATTTATCGGAAAAGCACCAGGTAAATACAATGTTTATTTAGGGGCCGGTTTTGCTGGGGAGCGACTAAGCAAACTGTATCGAGAGAATATTGGAGAAGCTGAGATTCTAATTGAACTCAAGCCAATCCTTGCTGATTATGCGAAACATCGAGGCGCTGGGGAACACTTCGGTGACTTTGTGATTCGCGCTGGATATGTTGCTAAAGTGAATTCAGGAACAGATTTTCATGAGTAATATGTAGAAAGCCTTTTGTACAGCGCCTTTAAAAGAGAGGCGCTGTATTCTTAAAGTGTTTGAATAACTAAACTTTTAAAAAGTAGGAAGTTTTTTTAAAAAAACTATTGCTGCTTTTAAATGAACATGATATATTATTACTTGTCGTTAAGAGCGACACGCTAACAACTGATCTTAAACAGGTTGCACGATGATTTCATTCATTGCATGCGCCCGTAGCTCAACTGGATAGAGTACTTGACTACGAATCAAGCGGTTAGAGGTTCGAATCCTCTCGGGCGCGCTTATCATTTTCTATTACATAGACTTCGGGAAGTAGCTCAGCTTGGTAGAGCACTTGGTTTGGGACCAAGGGGTCGCAGGTTCAAATCCTGTCTTCCCGATCATCATTTTAATAACATGCGGGTGTAGTTTAGTGGTAAAACCTCAGCCTTCCAAGCTGATGATGTGAGTTCGATTCTCATCACCCGCTCCAAATTTTATATTTGGCAGAACGTGCTTTTTTTATGTCTTTTTTTGGGCCTGTAGCTCAGCTGGTTAGAGCGCACGCCTGATAAGCGTGAGGTCGGTGGTTCGAGTCCACTCAGGCCCACCAAAAAAAGTTGTTGACAAACGAAATTATGTTTGATAACATAGAAAAGTCGCTAAGATAAGCGGCAAACAAGTTCTTTGAAAACTGAACAAAAGCCAAGCGTACGAAGAGATACACGATATCTCATAAGTATAAAAAAGTCGTAGTGTAAGCTACGCAATTGGAAAGTTGATGGAGACATCAACGCCAGCAGTTGAGCAATCAACTCACCACTTTTATGGAGAGTTTGATCCTGGCTCAGGACGAACGCTGGCGGCGTGCCTAATACATGCAAGTCGAG